>NZ_JBTNDR010000003.1:0-187303 GCF_054510895.1 Arthrobacter sp. HLT1-20
TTTTGACCTTGTCGCCCGGTGCTCTCAACAGTTTCGAGGATGCCGCGACCACGCAGTCGATGCCGGCCTCCCGCAGGTACCGGACGAGCACGTAACCGGTCGGGCCGGACTCGTAGACGGCTTTCACGGGTGGTTCGAAGCGGAGGATCCAGTCCAGGACGACCGCCGGGTCTGAATCCATGGCCATCCTCACCAGCTCCCCGGTGTCGGGATTCAACGCGCATCCCACCACGGAAACCGCGTGAACATCGAGCCCAATAAACGTATGCTGAAACATAGCCGGGACCTCCCAAAACTCACATGTGGCACTACCAATGCAACGCTCCAAAGGCCGAAATGCCAAGGAGGTTGTTCACTGGCAACCCACGGAAGCTGTGAAACAGAAGGCCCCGGCCCTCACCTCATATCGTCTAGTTGACCTGGTTGATGATGGTCTCGGCGACCTCGCGCATGCTCAGGCGGCGGTCCATGGAGGTCTTCTGGATCCAGCGGAAGGCCTCGGGCTCGGTGAGGCCCATCTTGGTGGTCAGGAGGCTCTTAGCGCGCTCCACAAGCTTGCGGGTGGCGAACTGCTCCTGAAGGTCGGAAACCTCGTCCTCGAGGGCTTTGATCTCCTCGTGGCGGGAGAGGGCGATCTCCAGGGCGGGGAGAAGGTCTGCGGGGGTGAAGGGCTTGACCACGTAGGCCATGGCGCCGGCGTCGCGGGCACGCTCCACCAGTTCCTTCTGGCTGAATGCTGTCAGCAGGACCACGGGGGCAATGCGGGCTTTGACGATGATCTCGGCGGCCGTGATGCCGTCCATGACGGGCATTTTGACGTCCATAAGAACCAGATCGGGCTTGAGCTCCTTGGCGAGCTCCACTGCCTTCTCACCGTTGTCCGCTTCGCCAACCACGTCGTAGCCTTCGCCGCGGAGGATTTCCATGATGTCCAGGCGGATCAGGGTCTCATCCTCGGCAACAATGACGCGGCGTGCGGGTGTGGTGGGTTTGGTTTCGGTCTGTTCCGACACAAAAAACTCCTTAGAAGAGGTGAGTTACACCACATTTAGCAAAAATTGACCCCAAAGTGGGCCTTGGTTCTACAAAACAGCCTATCTCCATGTAGAGTAGATGCGCGCACTGGTTCGGAAGCGATTCCAAAACCCGGACGTGATCTTCGTAACAGTGTTCGTATGAACGCTTTGCTAAGGCCCAAGTGGCGGAACGGCAGACGCGCTGCACTCAAAATGCAGTATCGAAAGGTGTGTGGGTTCGAATCCCACCTTGGGCACGCTTGTGATGTCGCGGGACATGGTTCATACATGTCTCGCGACATCGTTCTTTAAGATTGGTCCTCGGCTTCTGCCGGGGACTTTTTCTTTTTGGGCTGGTAGTTCTTGGTGGCGTCGAGTGTGTACTCGCCGAGAATTTCTCCGGTGGTGGTGTGGATGACGGTTGCGGCGTTGTCGGCGACGAGGACTGTGATGTCCGCACCGATGTGTGCGCGTCCCACACCGAGGTGGAGTAGTTTGCCTTGATAGCGCAGCGATACTTTTCCCACGTCATCGATCTTGTCGGTGTGCGCCGGTGGTGGGTACGTAGGGTGCTGCTTTCGGGGCACTTTTGTAGGCTTGGGCCGGGTGCGGCGCCCCAGGGCCCGATGGGGCCGTTCATTGTTGTAGACCTGGGCGAAGCGGTCCAGATCCTTATTGTGCAGTTCAATACCCTTGGCAGGGTCTTGAATGCTGAGCCAGCGAGTGGTTCTAACCTCTTCCAAATACAGACCGATTCTAGGTATCTTGGACTACGCCGACGGAAGATTCTGGGATAACGTCATTCTGATTAGTGGAGGTAGCGGGTTTCCCGTTGAGGCCGCCTTTTCCAGGCCCAAAGTTTGTAGCTGCCAAGTGGATTCTTCAGCCGCACCATTCGGGCATACTGGAAACATGCCGAAGCGATATTTTGAAATGGAATCTGACTCACCCGAGGAATCGTGGAGGAAAGTTCGAGCATTACGCTTGAGTCCTCCTGTCAGGATGCCCGCGTCGCGGCAGAAGTTGTTCACGAGCTCGTTGGAGCAGGCGCAGCAGCAATTTCAAGCGGCGGCACACGTTGGATTCGAGTCACGAGCTCTCAATCTCTACTATGGGATCTCTCAGGCAGGCCGGGCAATAGCCGCCGCTCTAACACCCCCTAAGATTGGCAAGTCACCAGAAGTTAGCGGCCATGGGCTGCGCGTGGCTGATTTCAATTCGGTCACCTCGAAAACGTTTTGGCAAATGAAGGTGAGGTCCGAGGGAAATGACGACACATCATACGGTCGCTTGGCGAATATTCTTAGTTCGTCGTCGCTAGAGGAAACAGTTTCCATGGGCGAGATCTGGAATATGATCCCCGAGCTGCATTTGGATTATCCTTTGGGTAGTTTCAATCAACCTCGCTGGATCCACAATCAGTACTTAAGCAAAGAGTTTCCTCCTGAGACAACTCTGACACTTCAAGCTACTGAAGAGGAGATGGCAGGCGACGCGGCGCAATTGCGTGCTGTCTATCCAGACCTAGCTGGGGCGAGTGTCTTGAAGTTCAGGGGAGGTTCGTACTCGGATGACAACGGGATTCGAACAGACGAGGCTGTCTTCTCCTTCGAAGGATTGAGGAACCCGGCTCGACAGCTTCGTGGAAGTGCGGTCTTGATGCCAGCGTGCGGAAGTACCGGCAAAACGCTTGACCCGCTATTGACGTGGTGGATATTCCTTTACGCATTGTCCATGGTCACGAGGTACAAGCCCGTTGTTTGGACGGAGATCATAGACGTTAATCGATCACCGTTGGCTGTTCCGCTGGAAACATTACTCGGTAAAGCCCTAGAAGCTGTTCCTGCGCAGATTCACGCCACTTTGGTTTCCGTTGATCGAACTGGAATGGTGTAGCTCATTCGGAACAATTGTGGCCGTGTCGCCTTGACTGGTCTCGTGGAGTAAGGCCGTCATGTCATCTTCAACGTGACTTCTTGGAAAATGGTGCCGCGGTTGCTGTTGGCTGATGTTTCGCAAGGTTCCTGGTGTGCGTCCACGCGAGTGGTGTCCTCACGGGATCAATTCCGGCGGCCTTGGCGTGTGAGCTAGAAGTTGTTCTCTGGCGCGAGTGTTGTTGCGGCGTCGAGGGCGTCGTCGACGACGATGAGGTAGTTGTCGCGGGTGGCGGCGAGTGGGATGGAGTGTTGTCCATATTTGTTGAAGGCGAGGTCTACGGCGTCGGTGGCGTTGGTGATGTTGAGTTTGCGCAGGAGGCGGGCGATGTCGAGGGTGTCTTTGTCTCGTTCGGCGGCGATCTTCATGGCCAGGAGTGTTTCGCTGTCGGCTGCTTGGATGGTTAGTCCGTCGAGTTCTTCAAGGGTGATCCAGCTGGCGTTCTCGGGAATGAAGGCCGATGCGTTGGAGTTGAGCCAGTCACTGGCTAGGTCGTAGTCTGTGGCCATCTCGGCCACGATCGAGTTGACGATGGCTTTCTCGGCGTAGCTCGCATCGATGTCTGCGGTAGGACGGTTGCCGATGCCCTGGAGGACGAGTGCGGCGCCGCCGACGAGTTTGATGTCCCCATGTATGCCATTGGCCGCCAGCCTGTTGGCGAGTTCATGCAGTAGGGCCAAGATTTGCTCACCGGTGAGTTCGCCTCCGCTCATGCTGTGGCCAGGCTGCGTTCGCGGATGAAGACGTTCATGGCGGCGAGCTCGTGCGGTGTTTCAGACTGGGTGAGTTGCTTCATGGGGTCGCGGACGCTCCGGTAGGACTGGGCTGGCATCCAAGCTTCTTTGAGAGGTTGAATGCGTCTGGTCCAGGTTGGCGTTGGTTGGCCGAGGCGGTGTGCGGTGTAGTTGGTGATTGCCGCCAGAGCGGCAGACCATTGCGGATCTTTTAGTCTTGGGCTGCGTTGGAGGAGTGGCTTGCCGGCTTTCATGGACGCGCTGGCGTAGTCGGCAAGCATCTTGATGGCGAATTCAAAATCCTTCTTTGCCAGGAGGTCTGTGAAGGTGGCTGCGTAGTCGCGCCTTTCGGGATCGTGCTGGCTGCCGCGGGGGATAGGCGTGGTGGTGGAGAGGGAGAGCCCTAACGCCGTTAGGACTGCCATGGTCTTGCCAAGTTCGGCACGGTCATGTCCCGATTCGAGGTCAATGAGGAACTTCCGTGAGACGCCAGCCGCATCGGCCAATGCCTGTTGCGTCCAGCCATGTTTCAGCCGCTGGGCACGGATCAATGCTCCGGCCGCGGCGGGTGTGTCAATGTGGCTCTCAAATGTCATGGCGTCATCCCTTCCTCAATCCATTGTGTCACCGAATGGTGACAATCGCATTCATTGCGCAGGAATCGATCGAGGATATTGGTGTCAATGATGCCGGTTGACAGTGTCAACACATTTCCTGTTGGACTGGCCCGGACTGCGTCGTACTGGGCCGTACTGCCGCGGTGGTTCGCAACTTCCGCTTGTTTCCGGGGGCTGAAGTCTGGTTCGAATCCCACCTTGGGCACGCTTAATGCCGTGTTGACAGGGGGATTCAAACACGAGGATGGCCTCCACCTTGGCTGAAGTGCAGACTGCGTCCAAAGGTTGACAGGCGGATCGATCCGTTACAGCCTATTGAGAACGATCCGTCGCACCGGGTTGAGGCTTTGCAGCAGAAGAAACCACAAGGAGATCAACCCATGAAGACCGCCATTCTCGGAACAGGCGCTGTCGGGCGAACCATCGCTGCGCGGCTCGTCGAACTTGGGCACGATGTCACCATCGGCACTCGCGATGCCGAGGCCACGCTGGCCCGCACCGAGGTCGACGCCATGGGCAACGCACCCTTCGCCGCCTGGGCTGCCGGGAATCCCGACGTGTCCGTGGCCAGCTTCGCTTACGCTGCCGCCGGATCCGAACTCATCATGAATGCCACCAACGGCGGCGCCTCCCTGGAGGTTCTGGCTCTTGTCGGTGCGGAAAATCTAAGCGGCAAGGTCATTCTCGACCTCGCCAACCCTCTCGACTTCAGCCACGGCATGCCCCCGACTCTGTTCGTCAAGGACACTGATTCCCTCGGTGAACAGATCCAGCGTGCCTTCCCCGCCGCCCGCGTCGTGAAGGCCCTCAACACCCTCAATGCGGACCTCATGGTCCACCCTGACCAACTTTCGGAGTCCAGCACGGTCTTCGTTTCCGGGAACGACGCCGATGCCAAGCGCACCGTTACCGCGCTCCTAAAGGACTTCGGCCACCGGGACGTCATCGACCTCGGTGACATCACCACCGCCCGGGGGACCGAAATGCTCCTGCCCGTCTGGCTCCGCCTCTGGGGCGCACTCGGCACACCTGCCTTCAACTTCAAAATTGTCCGCTGACCCGTAACGTATCGCTGCGGCACGGAGCCGACGCACTCGACGCCCTCAATGACGGCCACCAGGATGCCCGGCTGGGCGAGACTCTGGAATGGACCGGCGTCCTGGCTCTCTCGCAGATCAGTGCGTGGTTTTGATTCTTAAGGCAGGTCTGAGTGCCCCATCGAAAAGCTCTATCCGCAACTAGCCGCCACAACCGCATAAACAGCGCCGTGACTGGGTACGTCACAGCTCGGCAATGATGAGTTTCTTCATGTCGAGCATCCGCGCAAAGGCCCCCGGGTGCTGCATGAGCTCGCCCATGTTCTCCGGCACGATTTGCCAGCTCAAGCCGTAGCGGTCCACCACCCAGCCACATTGTTCGGCCTCGGGCACGCTGGAAAGTGCCTCCCACAACCGATCGATTTCGTCCTGATCAGCACAGGAAATTTCCAGTGACAGCCCTGGTGTAAACGTGAATTCGTGATCGGCGCCGCCATCCATGCCGGAGAACCACTGACCGGCGAGTTGGAATTCGGCGAACATGATGCCGTTTGCTTCGTCCGGATGGGGCATGACCATGCCGGTGCCTGAATCTGGAATAAGCCCGGTGTAGAGGTCGATTGCCTGCTGGGCCTGGGCCACGGGTCCGGTGAAGAGGAACTGTGGAATCACCAGGGGGCGCCGATCTCCTGCAGGGTCGCTCAACATCAGCTGCCAGTTCACCCCAAAGCGGTCTTCGACCCAGCCGTAGAGCTTACTGAACGGATATTCGCCTAACTCCATGCGCACCTGGCCGCCTTCTGCGAAGGCTTCCCAGATGCTGCGGATACGGGAGCTTGCCTCGTCCTCGCCGCCGTCGAACAGGAGCGGATCCATGTTCAAAATGAACGAGATGGCAGGTGTGGGGCGGAATTCATTCCCGGCATTGATGAGGCGGATCTGGTAACCACTGACGATCACATCAACGACGAGCGCCTGCCCAGCGAAATCACCTTGGAAGTCCAGCAAGCCTTCCGTTGGATAATTCATGGTTGTCGTAGCTGACGTTTGAGGAAGCACCGCAGAGTAGAACGCTCCGACCTCCACGGCGTTGCCTTGGCACCAAACGTTGGGCACAATCCGTTGCATGATTCCTCCTCGAAGTGGCTTATTTCAGCATGCCACGGCCGACCATGGCCTTCAATAGATTCGGCGGCGGTGATACCGTCGTCGCTAAGCGTTGCCGGCCCTCTCAGTCTGCGGCGCATGGCGAGTCGAGATCTTGAGCAGGACAACCACGAGGATGCAGACGCCAGCCAGGGCAGCGGCCGCGGCTATCACGGCTGTGCTCAGGGATCCTGAGGTGGCAAGTGCGCCGACTCCGATGGCCGTAACGGCTTGGAAAAGGTAAGCGACGAGGTACAGCAACGAGAGCGTTGCCCCTCGGTGGCGTGCGGGTGCGACGCTGTTGATGAGGCCGAGCCCGCCGGTGAATGCCAGGGAATAGGCGCTGCCACCCACAAGACACCAGCTCAGAAACAGGGCGCTTGATCCAAAAGTGCTTGCCCCAACCATCAGGGCCAGGCTGACGACCGTCAGCACGGCCCCGGCCCACACCTGGGAACGGGCCGGAACCCGTACCGCCAGCAGTGCGGTGAGGCAGATCGCTACAGATGAGCTTGCCAGGAGCGAACCGACGATCGCCCGGTTGTCTGTCTGTGCGAACTGGGCGATCATGTGCGCTCCCAGGGAAAGGAAGATCGCGCCCATGGAATAGGCAAGCGCCACCGACAATGTGGCGATCAGGAAACTCATCCTGATTCCGTGCGGAACCTTGGGGGACTGAGGGCGCCACCGCTGCCGGACGTCGGGCCGGTCGCCCGGTGTCATGAGCAGGGCTGCCGTCGCCGCGATAGCCAGCACGAGCAGGACGATGTAGCTCAACACCAAGGGCTGCGGCGCATACTGTGCCATCAGTCCGCTGACGAAGAGGGCCAAGGTGAGCCCCGTCGCTGTCGCAACTGTCGCCGTCGTACTGGCAAAGCGTGGGCTAAGTCTGGGATTGTTCTCAATCAGCGACACGGTTGCCGCTCCCATGGCCAGACCGGAACCAATGCCCTGCAGCGCCCTGCCGGCGAAGAGGAAGCCGACGTTTGGTGCGAAGGCGAACAGCAATGTGGAGAGTGCGATGAGCGTGACTCCGCCGATCATGACCAAACGACGTCCGTAGAGGTCGGAGAGGTTGCCGAAGAGCGGTAACACCACGATGAGGGCCAGGGGATAGGTGGCGAAGACGCTGGTCATCACCACCGGGGCCAGATCCCATTTTTCGGCGTAGCTGGGGTACAGCGTGCTCGGGGCTCCGGAGGACCACAGCACCAGGGCGAGCACGGATGCGGCGGCCAAGAACGCGCCACGCTTTCCTAGTTGTCCCCGCTTGCGCGCCGGCAGCCGCAGTTCGCTGGGTGACTGGCGGCTCATTGTGCGGGGCCCATCGGGATGATCAGGCAGGTGCTTGATGCGGTGGCCAGCACGCGGCCCTCGCTGTCGCGAATATCGGCCTCGGCGAAGGATGCACTCTTGCCACGGTGGGTGACCCAGCCGTGGGCGGTGACGGTTCCCGTTTCCGCGGTGATGGGCCGAAGGAAGGACACCTTGATCTCCAAGCTCGTATACCCGACGCCGGCGGGCAGCGTGCTGTGCACGGCACACCCGCACACCGAGTCAAGAACTGTGGCAAAGAATCCTCCATGGACCGAGCCGATCGGGTTGTACTGTGACTCGTCAGGTTGCGCTGTCATCACCACATCGCCCTCGGCGACGGAAACGAATTCGAGCCCCACATGGCTGCTGATAGGGGGTGGTGGGGTCAGGCCGTCGGCTAGTGTGCGCAACTGCTCGAGGCCGGTCCGCTCTAATAGCTTTTTCTTGTCCTGTTCCGGGCGTTGGTAGTGAATAGTGCGCGAACGGGTCCTCGGCATCTCTGGCGGTGGTGTCACGGGCTATCCTTCGGTTTCTCGAAACAGGAATGTTTGCGCGGGTGACAATGCCATTCACATGGCCGGGCGGGCTGGATCTACCATACCGATGCTAAATTGGTTATGGCAACTCAGCCTTAATAATTCGGTTTGGAGAGCCGTAAGCTAGTGCTGTCGATGACCTGATGCGACAGCCGGGCAAACGTTGCTGCTGGATTGGTTGTGCAGATTCAAGCTACGGTTGGAACATGCCTCGTAAGTCAGCAACCCTCATGAACGCACTCGACAGCCAGTGCGGTATTGCCAGATCACTTGGTGTCCTCAGTGATTCCTGGAGCTTCCTCCTGCTCCGTGAGGCACTCCTGGGGAAACGTACCTTCGCGCAGTTCCGGGACTCTTTGGGTATCGCCAGTGACGTGCTCAGTGCACGGCTCAACACACTCGTGGAGCACGGCGTCTTGGAGAAGGTTCCCTATCAAGAACAAGGGCAACGGACGCGTGATGCCTACGAGCTGACAGCGGCCGGCAATGAACTCAAGCTGGTACTCGTAGCCATGCAGCAGTGGGGAGAAGCGAATGTTCCTCGTGGGTCAGGGGCGAGCCTGGTTCCCGTGACCAGGGCTGGCCAAGAGCGTGTGCAAGCGGTCCTGGTCGATGCCAACGGAATGAACGTGCGGCACGAGGACGTGGATTTTATTCGCATCAGCGACGCTGATGCGGCACAAGCATCGGGCCCGAACTGATCGCCGTTCGCGCCCAGTGGACTGGCCTTGGAGTTGACATCGACCAGCTCGACGGCGTGTGCGCGGCAGGTGGTCAACCTCGGCGCCAGCCACTGCGAGGACCGTCTGCGTGTCCCGAGCCACCTGGACAATTTCGGTGAGGAATCCGGCGTCGTAGGCCATTCGCTGGCCGGTCGGCGCCGGCAAGCGGCAGGGTCTCCGGCATTTTAGCGACCAGCGAGTCCTGCACCTGTCACGTCCTCATCAAACGCGGCTTCGTTAAGGATCCATGCCACCATCGCCCGTGTTCTCAGTCACACTGCACCCTATTGGTGGCGTGTGCTCGCATAGGCTGAGGCTGTTGTCTCAATGAAGAGGCGGCCGGAAAACCATCAAAGAAAGCAATGGCGCATGAACTTTGAATCCAATTCCCTGACCCTGAAGATCTGGGACCACTCCACGATCGACCACACTTTGGAAACGGCGATTGCCCATGTTTCCATCAGTTCTAACGCACCAAGAGACCAAGTGAAAGTTACGCGAAGCGGGCCCAATCTATTCACCGTAAGCGTCACCGGAGCATAGCCGGTGACTCGCTGACCGTTCTCTGAATTCATACCGCCGTTGTGTGGGCGGCGACGCTGAGCCTTGAACATCCATGCTCGCCGTTTATGGGATTCTCAAGCCGAGAACCATCATCACGGAGTTGTTCCCATTGGGAACACTTCTCCTGCAGGACTGGCATGGACTGGATCGAATCGGGTTGTGCTGCCGCAGGATGTCGGGGCTTCCCTTCGTTTGCACGGACTGAAATTTAGTTCGAGGCTCACCTTGGGCACGCTGAACCCTCTGTTTGCAGAGGGTTTTCGTGTTCAAGCGTTCCCAAAAACCCGAAATGCGTTCGCACGGGCGAAAAATCAGGGGCATGGCAAGCGTTGTTTCACACCGTGGGAAGTCCGGTGGAATTGCGTTTGCCCGTGAGGATGCTGCAAACAGGCCCTTGGCGCGGTAGCTTTCGGTTCAAGAAGCACCAGAGATTATGTTCATATGGTTGCTCTCATCATCCGGGGCTACATTTCCGGTTGCCGCCACCGGATGAGACCTTTACTGGCGGCAACTGGCGTGTGAGACTGCTATTGTTTCCCTGCTTCAGCTTGGGCGTTGGTACTATCCTTCCCAGGTGAACACCGCCGTGCCGTCGACCCAGGTCGATGTGATCGGAACGTCGATGAGTTGATCGCCAGAGACCTTGAGCGGGTCCTCGGCCCACATCGTCAGATCGGCGCGGTAGCCTGGCCGGATGCTGCCGGCATCGTGGTCGCCCTGTGCCCTCGCAGCCCACGAGGTAAACCCTTTCAACGTTTCGGTCGGTGAGAGCCGCTGCTGCGGTTCAAACACATGTGCATCTGGCTGCCCGGGTGTGCGGCGCAGCCGGGCCCATGCCATGCCAATGCGTACGTCGTACTGAGCAACGGGCCAGTCGGATCCCAGAGCAAGCGGTGCGCCGGACGTCAGCACATCCTGCGCGCGCCAGGCGAGGCTGGCCCGGTCCGGGCCCAGCCGTCTGGCCCAGGAATCGGAACCGTCAGCATGGCGCCATTGCATGTGCAGTGGCTGCATGGACGCCGTAATGCCAGCACCTGCCAGCCTGGCAAGATCCTGGTCGGCGAGACACTCGAGGTGCTCGATCCGGTGAGGAGCATGGCGGACCGAGGTCACCCCCGCCGCAATGTAGGCGTCGATGGCCACTCCGATGGCCTTGTCGCCGATGGCGTGTGTAGCAATTTGGAAGCCCTCATCGCTGTAATGCTTGACCGTGGCGGAGAACTCACTCGGGTCTGGCCAGAACGAGTGCAGGCCGTCGCCGAAGGTGTCGGCCTCATACATCCAGCCGGTGCCGGTATCGATTACCCCATCGAGGAACATCTTAATAAGTCCCCCGCGCCAACGACGACCGGAACGGTTCTTGGCCGCAAGGTAATCGCTGACCGTGTGGGCATCCAGCCCGGGCGTGTGCCCCAGCGCGGCAACCAGCCTTAGTGGAAGTCCGGCGCCGGTGCTGTCGACTTCATCGAGAAAGTCCAGTGACGCGATGTCGCCGTCCATGATGGATCCGGCCGTGATGCCGCTCTTGGAGAGGTTCATCATGATCTCACGGGCGCGCCCGACTGCCTGTGCGCGGGTCAGGGCTGGTGCGGCAGCCGCGACCAGGTTGCAGGCAGTCGCCTCACGCAGCTCACCAGTAGGCAGGCCTTCATTGGTGGCAACAATCTCAGAGGAATCGGCGAATTTTCTGGGACCGATAATGTTTGCTGCCTTCAGCGCCGCCCGGCTTGCCAGCGCGGTGTGCAAGTCGAAAAGCAGCAGGAACGCCGGGAGTCCGCGGACGGCGTCCTCAATCAGATCGGCCGTGATGGTGCGCCCCTCGAAGACGCCGTAGTCGATGTTCCATCCGCGCACCCAGCCGGCCGGTTCGTGGGCAAGAACCCGGTCGGCCTCAGTGCGGAGCTCGGCCAGGAAAGCGTTGAACGTGACTATGCCGCCGAAGTCGACACCGACAGTTGCCTCGACCCCCTCAATAGGGTGAATGTGCGCGTCAATGAGGCCAGGTGTCACGGTGTGCCCATGGGCGTCGACGACTGACGTGCCCGAACCCCTGTGTTCCTTGACCAGCGCCGCGCCGCCAGTGGCAATCACGCGACCCCCAGCAATGACGATTGTGTCACAGCCAGGCTGCGCTGGGTCGAGGGTATGCACCGAAGCGTTGACGACAATGGTGTCAGCAAAGATGTTGGACATAGGTGTTCCTTAATCGTGGTTGGGCATCCGCGCCCGTCCGACGTAGTCGGAGACGTTCGGGGCGGCCAGGCCGGGGAGAGAAGGCGAGCGGACAGACGGCAGGTCTTCGAGGGCCTAGGATCGGTCCAGGAGCGGGGCTTTTGGTGGCTCGTTGCGGCTGGGGTTGGAGTCCGCGCCGTCGTGGAACCAGGGCGGACGGTGGAAGCGTGCGCCGCCGAACATCGGGAACTGAATTGCACCTGTATCGTTGGCCAGCAGGTCCCATGGACGGTTGAGCCCCAGTGTTCCCAGCGCCCGCGCCTGCGATACACGGTCCAGATCCAGGACTCCGATGAGGATTTCCTCACCGCTGCCGGCGATCTGCATGATTGTCCCGTCCGGGTCGGCGATCAAGCTGCTACCGACTCCGACGGGGTCGGAGGCGTTGACGTTGACCACAAAAATCTGGTTGGCAAACGCGTTCGCCCGGGACATGACTATTTCCATCTCGCGGTCACGGGTAGACGTGAGGGTTGGCTGGATGATGACCTCTGCGCCCAACCAGGCAAGTTGCCTGGCAACTTCTGGAAAGGTGCCGTCATAGCAAATGGCCAATCCCACCCGGCCGATTCCTTCGATATCGAAGGTGACGAATTCCGAGCCCGGATGCGAAGTCTCATACGGTGCCCAGGGGAAGAGTTTGCGGTAGCGGGCGGCAATGTCGCCTTGTGGGCTGACGGCGATGGCCGTGTTGTAGGTCAACCCGTCCTCGCCAATCTCGGTCAGGGACCCGGGCACCAGCCAGACATCCAATTCCCGGGCCAAAGCGCCGATCCGATCTGTAAGCGGGCCCGGTATCGGAGCGGCCGAGCGGGCCTCGAAGTCTGGATCGGAAGCCAGAAGCCGGTCCGGGGCCGCAAGGAGCAGTTCCGGCACAACGATCAGGTCAACATGGGGGAAGAGCGAGCATGTATTCCTTGCCTGCTGCACAAACTTCTGCCACGTCGCTTCAAGGTTTTGTGGCTCGGGCGCGGTTTGCAGGACGGCAATGGTGAGAGTGCGCATGGAGATCTATTCGCTTTCGATGAGCTTGATTTCGAGTTTCTCGGTGACAGTCAACTGCAGCGGTGGGCTGGTCGCATCACCTCGGGGCAGGCTGTTCTGCCGGAAGAAGCCTGGAAGGGCGGGCCGGATCGCAAGGACGACGATGACGCCCAGCACGAGAGCGCCGACGCCGATCCAGAAGACTGTTCCGATGCCGAGCCATGAGGAATCAACGTAGGCCGGGCTGAACATGTCAACGGCGCTGATGACGAACGCAGCGGCCATCAGGAGGGCGCCGGTTCCGGGCAGTATGCCCTTGAGAAGCAGCGCCCTGGGCGAGCGGAACTGCTTGCGGAAGTAGACCACGCATGCCACCGCGGTCCCGCCGTAGTAGGCAGCGATGAGCAGTCCGACGGAAAGGATCGCATAGCCAATAAAATTCGGCGCAATGAGCGTCAGCCCGATGAGGACTGTGGCGCTCAATCCTCCACACCAGAGCGTGGCGACATACGGGGTCTTCCATTGCGGGTGGACCCTACCTAGGCGCGCCGGTAGCGCCTTGAATATGCTCATGCTGAGCCACATTCGGGGAATGCTCACAGATACTGTCAACATGGCGGCCAGGGCAGAGAGCCCGACTGCTAAGACGATAACCTTCCCAAAGATTGGCCCCGTTACTCCGGGACCGAGAGCTGACAGGACATCACCAACGACATCCGGGTCCCCAATGCCGCTGCTGCCCGACCCTGCGTAGGCGAGAGCGGCGAAGGAGGTGGTCCCGTAGCAGACCAGCAGGATGATGGTTGAGAGTACAACGGCACGGCCAGGCGTGCGGGAGCTATCGGTCGTTTCTTCGTTCGCAGAGATCAACGCGTCCCAGCCCCAGTAGATGAACAGGCACAACAGCACTCCCTGGGTCAGGCCACTGAGGTCGCCGAAATTGAAGGGATTCAGCCAGCCCAGGGTGGGGGTTTCGGCGCCGGGGAGGGCGGACCCGTTGGCTGCATGCGCGAACGCACCCACACAAAAGCCCCCGATCGCGATGAGCTGGAGGGCGATCAGTGCGTATTGTAACCATGCCGCAATCTCGATGCCCCGCACAGCGACCAGCGTGCTCAGAATGATCAGCCCGCACCCGATGGCGGAAGTAGTGACTGCATTGTCAGCGAGCGAGTCCAGCCCAGCGAATTGCAGAAGATAGGTAGTGGCGACCTGTGCCAAAGCGGCCATGGCGATGAAACTTGCCATTTGGGTGATCCACCCACCCAGAAACCATCCTGTGGTGGGTCCGAACACACGGGACGTCCAAACAAAATTTCCACCGCAATCCGGCATCTCTCTGTTCAGATCTCGGAATGCGAAAGCCGTCAAAAGGATCGGCACGAATCCGAGCAGGAAGGCAGCCGGTGTGTGCTGGCCTACCGCAGTGACCACGAATCCGAGGGTCACCGCCAGGCTGTAGGCCGGGGCGACCGCGGCCAGGCCCAGGGCCATGGAACGCGCCAATCCCAAGGAATTCCCGCGTAGCCCCTTCGTCTGGGTCTGTGGGGTTGGTACCGCCGCCAGCGCTTCGGAATCTTGTCTCACCATGGTTGTTGGCCTTCTAGGTTGGGTTTGATTGTTATTTGAATCACATTCAAACAACAATGGATGTGACTGTCAAGGGTCGGTGCGAAATCCACTGCGATGGATGGGGCAGAATGGTTCCATGGCACGCCCAAACACTCAGGCCCTCCAGCGGGAGAGGCTGATCCATGCAGCGAGGATGGTTGCCGTGCGCGACGGGGCGGCGGGAACGACGCTGCGGGCGATCGCTGCGGAAGCCAAGATGGAGCCCAACGCCGCTCTCTACTACTTCGACAGCCTCAGTGCGTTGGTCCGCGAGGTGGTTAGGGTGGTCACGGATGAGTTCATCGACCAGCTAGGCGCTGCAGTGGACGAACAGGCTCCATCAGCGCCTGCGATGCTTACCGCCGCAATCCAGGCAGGAATCACCGGAGGGTTGGACAATGACCTCTCGACAATTCTTTACGAGTTCTGGAGCACAAGCCTGCGCGACTCCGAAATGAGTGCCATTGAGCGCGTACTCACGGACAAGCAAGTCTCCATCTACAAAGGCATCCTTGACGCTGGCGTCGAGGCCGGTGACTTCGCAATTAACATGCCAACACCCGATCTTGCCCGCATATTGCTGGGTCTCGAAGACGGGCTGGTCATGGGCATTCTTGCAGGCAGTATCGACCGAGTACGCATCCTCGCGGCGGTCCGTGGCGCAGCGGAGTCACTTGTTTCCTGCACCCTGCCCGCGCTTGACCGACGAACAGCAGGCACGCGGGCGGATTGATAGCCCGCCGCGGGGCGGATTCAGGCATATAGCGCCGGAATTGATGGCGATTTCCAAGTTGCGTTGACGCTCAGGAGGCATCATCAGTCAACACTGACCGAGTGCTTATTCCGTATGCGGGCTGGCATGGTGACTTGATTGGGGTAGTGCGGCGCTGGGTGTTTGCGCCGTGGGTCCACACCTTCCGCAGTTGAGGAAGCATCAGCGCAACGTGCAGCGAGGTGCGTGACTCGGCAGCCGCCATGTTGGCGCCAAAGAGGTCTTCGAGGCGGGCAAGTCTGGCGTAGAGCGTGGGCCTGCCGAGGAAACCTTCCCAAGCTATGACTTTCTGGTTGCCGCAGGACTGGAGATAGAGTCTGAGCAACTCCAGGCAGGTGACATCCCCGTGGGCCACTGCCTGCAATAAGCCTTCGAGTCCATGCTCCGCAAAGCCGTGGACCAGTGGACCCGCGGATCGTTGCGGAGCAGGGCCAGGACTCCGCGGATGTGGACATTGCTCGCGCGAGAGTATTCCATGTCCATGAGTGTGCGTGCCGGTTCACCAATGTGGCCAGCTAGCCTCGATCGAGTTTCAGACAGTGAATACCGGCATCAAAGCCACCCAGCAACACTGAACTCCGAGTAGCCTGCCCCAAGGTTTAGTTGCCCGTTTGGGAGCGAGAATCAGGCCGATTGCCGTGGCTTCTTGGAACGTCCCAACGATCTTGCCGGTGCCGGTGCTCATGGCCTTTGACATACCGACATGGGCAGTGTGTTCACGATCCCACGTCAACCTCGAAATTGATGTGAAATAGTTGTGTTGACCGTGGCAACACTTTTCCTGCTGGACGGGCCCGGTTTGGATTGGACTGGACCGTAGTGGCTGGAAATCCGCGGCAGTTCGCTACTTCGTAGTGTTTGGCAGGGCAATATTCTGGCTCGAACCCCGCCTTGGGCACGCTTAACCCTCTGGTCGTGCGGGGCCGTGTCGAAGCGTAGACACGGTGTTGCCAGGCCGAGCTTTAACGATGTTGGATGACCGTTGTGTGCTCCCACATTCCGCCGGGAGGCACCCAGCCCGAAGAGTACGAGAACTGGTTTCTATGCTCGTCAAGTCGTATGGTTTCCGGACTCCGACGCCGGTATCGCCACGGCAACATGGTTCCCGGGAGACTTTAGTCTCGTGGGCCCCTTTCTCAGCATGAGGATCCGGCGTTAGACTGCTCTGGACGGCGTGGCGGAGGGTCTCTTCGAATGCCGACGAAGAAGCGGGGCACGATGAGCGTGGCAAAGGTGTCATGGACTGCTTACGCTGGTGTGCGACTGAATGCGCGCGCCGTCGAACGACTTGCCGCCGTCGGTATTCCCGCCACTAGGCCCCCAGAAGCACTGACCCGCATCCGCATCGGCGGGCGCGGAACCGAACGGACCGTTATTCTGCGGCTTGTGCCGAACCGTGAGCGTCTGCTGTTGATCACACGGGCTGGATTCGTCGGCTGGCTCGACGATAAAACGAACAAGGGGTCATCCGGTTACCTCTGGGTGCGGGTGGAGGTGGGCGAACCCGTCGCGGAGCTGATCGTGCTCTCCTTTCGGCATCAACCACGGTTCGCCCTCGGAGCCGAACTGGAGCCAGACATCCGCATCGCAGACCAGCAGTGGGTGGGACCCGGTACCTCAGGCCCCGGTGGCGATTGGAAGGCTCGATTCGCTGCGGAGTCGCTTCAGCGGACACTGGCGACGGGTTTCTTCATCAGGGCGGGAGGTCGCGATCCCAGGGACGAGCCGCTCCCTGGCGCCTTTTGCGAGGTCGTTGCGACTGACCGTGCGGAGGCGGCGCTGCCTGCGGGAATCGTACGCGCGAGCGTCACGGCCGCGATGCCTGAGCGCGTCCCTGTTGATAAGACATTCGATCTGGTTGTCACAATAAATGGTCCCGACGTCGAGCCAGGATCCGACGCCGTGATTGTCACGGGGGAGAAGGACGTTCCGGTGACTGTGGAGGTCCTCCGCATTCAGAACGTCAAACTGATAAGGGCTGAAGATCCACTCATTCCGCTGATACCTTCCGGAGCGGACGGTATCAGCTGGACCTTCGCTCTCAGTGCGTTCGGGCCCGGGCCGGTGCTTGTGGAGGTCAGGATTACGCAGAAGCTCACGCTGCTAGCCGTCTTCCGGCTTAACGCAGTTGCTGAGGCCGGTGTGGAGCGGCTGGTTGAGAATGCTGCGCGCGTTGAGCTGGACGCGGGCCTCTATCCGCAGAACTGGCAACTGCAAATCACGCAGGGAGGCTTCGACACCGACCCCGAAAAGACCGCCCTGAGCTTCCAACTCCGTAGCGACCACGGCGTGGTGCAGGGCAGAACGGAGTTTGCCCGTGGCCCCCAATTGTTGGCCTTCTACGCGAATCTGCTCGGGCTCTGGAACCAACATGCGTCCATCAAGGATCATGCCCTCCGGTCGCAGCGGTGGGCGGAGGCATTGGCCATCCATGGTGGGACGCTCTTTGACAACCTCTTTCCGGCGGCCATCCGCGCAGAACTCTGGCGGCAACGCGCAACGCTGGGCGACATCTACCTCTCGACGAATGAGACCGAGATCCCGTGGGAGATCACCCGGGTGCACGCCCCGCAAAACGAACCGGGTGCGGAGCCACAGGAGGAGCAGGATTCGCCCTTTTTCCTCGGTGCCCGCGGAGTGTTCAGGTGGCTCACGGGCACCCCGAAAGTCACCGCCGTCCAAATCGAACCGCCGAACGTGCTGGTGCTTGCACCGACGAGCGGCCTGCACAACGTCGCCGTCGAGGTCGGATTCCTGTGCACCCAATACCACGCACAGGTCATCGACCCGGCGGACACGGCAACCCTCAATCGGATCCTGAGCGGGAGCCGGTTCTCCCTCTTCCACTTTGCCGGTCACGGAGGCATCGACGTTGCGGTGCCTCCGGTCCAGCATTTGCTCCTCAATGCCGGGGAGCAGTTCACAGTGGCACAGTTGCAGATGACGCTGCCGTTCTCACCCGTTGAGCCTGGCCGCGCCGCGGGGGCAGTGATTGTGTTGAACGCCTGCCAGACGGGCGTGGTGGCCTCGCCGACTTCCGGGTTCGGGTCCGCCTTCTTAGCCGCCGGTGCAGGCGTGTTCATTGGTACGTTGTGGTCGATCGAGGATGAACCTGCTGGCGACTACTCGATCGAGCTCTACAAATCACTTCTCGCGGAACCGCGGGTCCTTCTTAGTGCCGCTGTGCGGCGGGCCCGCGAGAGGGCCCGAGAGTCTTACGACCCGAGCTGGCTCGGTTACGCCGTCTACGCCGATCCGAACACGGTGGTCACCGTTGTTCGCCCCTAACCACATGCCGTATTGATGACCTGCCCGTACTGAATGGTCCACCATTTCGAGAGGAACAGCCATGACCGACATCGAACCAGGGGTCGCACGCGGCCGCCGCTACACGGATGAGGAACGCGCGAAGTTGAAAGCGCATGTAGTTGCGATGCGCAACGGCAGGTTGTACGACGGGCCCGCCGATGCCGCATTCACCACCAGCCAAGCAGACATAGCCGAGCTCGCCCAAGCGATCGGCACGTTTGTCGACGAAAGACGCAGCTCGCATCCGAACTCCTCGGTACCTGTGATGATGTACTCGCACGGCGGGCTAGTGTCGCCGGAGAATGCGCTCGAATACGCGCTGGACACCATCGACTGGTGGCGTTCACTGGGCGTCTACCCGGTCTACTTCGTCTGGGATTCGGACTTCTGGTCCGCTCTAGGTGGTGCAATGCAGCGGGCGATCAAAGGGTGGTGGAGTGGTGGCCGTGGCGGTCCGCTCGACTACGTTGACGGTCGGATTGAACTGCTGCTGCACAACCACTTGGGGCCCGAAGTCTGGGGAGAGATGAAGCTCGATGCAGTAGCCGCTTCCAGCGCCGACGGTGGTGCCGCGAATCTCTTCGCCCAGTACCTTGCACCGCAGGTGCTCGCTCGGGGTGACGCGATCAGCCTACACGCGGTGGGTCACAGCGCCGGCTCCATCTTCCATTCAGCGTTCCTGCCGCTGCTCGTCGGTGCACATATCGACATCGAGTCGTTGAGCCTGCTCGCGCCAGCCATTCGCGTCGATACATACCTGAAGACGCTGCATCCGCTGATCTCTGAGGAGAAGATCAAGCATGTCGCGATGTTCACCATGGACGACCACACCGAGCAGAAGGACGACTGCTTTAAGTTGTACAACAAGTCGCTGCTGTACTTGATCCGGGGCGCGTTCGAGAAGGAGTACTCCGCAGAAATCCTCGGCTTGGAGCGCTGCATCAAGGCGAACGAAACCTTGAAGGCAACCTTCCGGATCGACGGCGGGCGGGCCGACCTCGTGTTATCCAACGGCAAGGCCGGTGCGGTTCCGCGCTGGATGACCGAGGCGAGTTCGCACGGTGACTTCGACACGGACCCGTACACGATGCAGAGCGTGGCCTGTCGCATTGTCGGCACGGACAGTGTGCCCGCATTCCCTGCCTCGAGGACGCGCGGCGAGGGCGGCGTCTCGGCGTTTAAACCCGCCCCGATCGCTTTGCCTGACGATCCGAGTAAGTGGGCGCCCCGGCGTGCGCTGTGCATTGGGATCGACGAGTACGCGACACAACCCCTGCACGGCTGCGTTGCCGACGCGGAGGCCTGGCAGGTGGCGCTGGAGGCGCTCGACTTCCAGGTGACACCGCTGCACAACGAGGCCGCCACCCGGGAGGGTATCCTCCGAGAGATCACGCTGCTGGTGGCAAACAGCCGCCCCAAAGACGTGCTGGTTGTTCAGTACTCAGGTCACGGCACAGAGGTGGAGGACCTGGACGGCGACGAGGCGTTCCGAAGAGGTCCCGCAGCTGTCATGGATCAGGCTCTGGTGCCTTCGGGGTCCGGTTTCGGCACCACGAGCGGCGAGTACGTCGTTGACGATGACCTCGGCGCGATCTGGAACACGCTTCCAAAGGACGTCAGCCTCACCTTCTTCTTCGACTCCTGCCACTCGGGGGACAACATCCGTGGAGAGCTGACCGCTTCGGGACGGGGCGCCGCCGCCGTTGTGGCTACGGCGCCGATTCCTAATCTCGACGTCCGCTACATGGCTCTCGGCCCCATCGAACAGCAGGCGTTCGCGGATGCGCGCGGCAATCCGGTGCCGGCCACAGTGGCAATCCCCAACGCGGCAATCAGTTTCAGCGCCTGCTCACCGGATCAGGTGGCTTACGAGTCGAATCAGCGAGGCATCTTCTCGGCAGTTGCAGTGCCGCTGATCGCTGATGCAGTGGGCCGGATGACGAACGAGCAGTTCATCGCGCTGGTCCTTAGCAAGATGGGAGTATCTGCACCGCAGACGCCCGGCTTCTACGGCGATGATAAGTACTTGAAATCGCCGTTCCTCGGACTGCCGGCCTCGGCCGCGGCGGCCCCTGGGCTACCCGAGGCGGAGGGCTCGCCATCCGACGTCGAACGTCTGCTTCGCGCCGGCGTCCGGGCCGAGGTCGTGGCGAGGTGGCTGCGGGCGACGGCCGACCTGTTGGAGAGCTAACCCTTTACTACGCTGCCGAGCCCCCGCATCGAAGCGGGCTGTCAGTGACGATGTAGCGACGGAGAAGATCAAACAGGCGCACAAGGAAACTACATAGTCTATGGGCCAGGAAGGTCTGTGCCGCCCTGAGCCGTGCGACGGGTCGGGCACGACCGTTTCGTAGCCCTTGTCTGAGCGCCCGGCAGATCCGGTCCGCAGTGAGTTCAGAGCTCCGACGCCGCACTCTCTGCAGGTCGCGGACAGACTGTTCGACTCCGATCATCCACGAGCGCGCGGGATCGCTGGTTTACCGCCTTTGAAAAACTGGACATCAAGTCCCACGTCCATGGGTTGATCATGAAGAAGAACGCGTTGGAAGTGTTCGGGGTCGCCCGACGGCCCCGAATCAAGAGTCCGATCCCATCGGTGCCACCATGTTTTGCGGATTCATTCATCCACAGGTAGAGCTGGGCTCTCCGCTGTCCACAGATTTGCTTCAAGAGACCTTCTGGGCTTTTGAATGTCAGTGGCAGGAAATAGAATAACAGTATTAGAAGGTCATCGCAGATACAAATAAATCTTCCATTAGGTACGTTGGTTCTTCGTCCCGCAGGTTTCACTTTGGTCCCACAGGATGAAGTCGGATTGTCAGGTAGGTGAGCGGCATGGCGGCTCCGGATTGGTTTGGCAGCAATCCCGACCCAGTTTCGGTCATGGCGCAAGCGGGCCCCGCCAGGATTGCTGATGCGTCCGTCGGGCTTGCTCAGAAACCCAGCGCTCTTGCGGGCGCAAGCGAGTCCCTGCCCAGTGCGGCGGCCTTGTCATCGTGCACTGGCCTGCTGGATTTGAGTGCTGCCGTGTTGGGACGTTGCGGCACGTTTTTTGACCCGGTGGTTTTGGCTCAGTTGGATGCCGCGCTGGCCCATGAGTTGGCGCAGCAGGCGCGGATCCGGGCTGATGAAGCTGACGGGGCGGTGGAACTGGCCATCAGTGAGGGGCGCCAGGCAGAGGCTTTGGCCTACCTGGCTCAGCGCGCTTCCGCGGCCAAAGCTGTTGCCACCAAGGCTAGGTCGCAGGCAGCCATGGCTACTGACGTCATGACGGCCGTGGGTGGCGTTGCAACGGCCCATGGCTTTGACCCGGACGTTGTTGACCGTGTCTCTGGTGCCGCCTTGATTGATGTGATCGCTGCTTTGGAAGAAGCCAAGAACGCAATCTCAGCTGTCCAAGCCCAGACCCAGACGCTCTTCGTGGCTAAGCAGCGGCTCGAGCAGGCGCGGGCGGGAATTCCCCAACAGAAGCTGGGCGCGGGAATTGCCCAACAGGTGGGCCTGGCCCGGCACGAGTCCCCTCATCGCGGACGCCAGCTGTGCGAACTTGCCGAAGTGTTGGTGCGGGAAATGCCCTGCAGCATGAAGACATTCAGCGCGGGCCAGATAAGCGAATACAGGGTCAGTCTCGTTGCCAGGGAGACAGCGTTCCTCTCCTTGGAAGACCGGCTTAGGGTGGATGAGCTGATCTGCGGAGACCCATCGGCCGCTGCCTTGTTGGGCACTCGCGAAGTGAGTGCGGCGAGCAGGAAAGCCGCCTACGAACTTGATCCGGAGGTGTTCGTCAAGCGCCACGAAAAGGCTGTTGGTGACCGCTATGTCTCCTTGCGGCCGGCTGCGGACGGAATGACCTTCTTGACGGCGCTGATCCCGCTTAAACAGGGTGTGCGCATTTTGGCTACGCTAACCAGGGTTGCAGGCAGTGCCAAAGTTTCTGGAGACGAACGCGGCAAGGGCCAGATCATGGCTGATGCTCTGATGCACAGACTCATCCAGCATGCGCCCTGTGACAACGGCGCGGGGGGTCTGGGCGATCATCGGGGAATGCCCTGGGTGGATGCCAGTGCGCCCACCCCCGACGGCGCCGGGCCGAGGGTGCCCCGTGAGGCCACTGAGCCCGAGGCCGGTCCGCTATGCTCCGTCGTGGGTGAACCAGATATTGCCTTGGAGTTGATCATGACAGATCGGTCCTTGTTTGGTGGTGCGAGTGATCCGGCGGTTTTGGTTGGCTACGATCCGATCCCGGCGCCCATCGCACGCATGATGATTCTTGGCGATGGCGATGGCGAGCGAACAGGCAGCGACTCTTTGCCTAGGGTGTGGCTTAAACGGCTCTTCACCCACCCGGGCAGTAATATGCTGCTGGCCATGGATTCGCGGTCACGGTTCTTTCCTGAGGGCATGAAGGAATTCCTGCGTTTGCGGGACCAGCGGTGCCGGACGTCATATTGCGACGCACCGATCAGGGAGTATGACCACATCAAGGCTTATGCGGCCGGTGGCGCCACTGCCATCGAGAATGGCCAGGGGCTCTGCTCCGATTGCAACCAGGCCAAGGAAGCGCCGGGCTGGTCCTTTGAGCCCGGAAACGGGCTGTCAAATGGCCCACCTGGCACGGAAATTAGCACTCCCACCAACCATCGCTACGTCTCCACGGCACCACCGCTGCCGGGCCCGGCGGGCATCAAGCCAGGAAGCCAGAAGAACAGGCAACGATGACGGATCGGCATTCCTTGGGCAGGCTTCTGACGCCGCGGACAGAAGCCAAGTCCAGACAGGGACGCCATCAGGGAGGTTTGATTGCTGGCAGGTGCTGATCCGCTGGTGAACTGGCCCTCCAGAAACTTGTTGTGACGGGTCGTCATCCATGAGCCCGTGAGGGTCCGCGGGCGGGCTGGTTGGACATGTTGATGGTCAGCGGGCATACCAGCTTCGACTTTGTGCCAATCGAGGGTGCGATGAGAGCCAAGGGCAACGCCCAGCCTTGTGGCGGGGGCGGTTATAGTGTCCCCTGAAGCAGAGACCTCACCATTTTGAACGCTGGCAAGCGACTGATCGGAACTTTCACTGCACGGCAGCCTTTGAGTTGCCGTTGGCCGGAAATATTTGCCCGGAGCAGGTGCGCTCATACGGGTCTCGGCCTTCGAAGAAGCTCATGATCCGGGGCCAGCAACCGCCCGGGCTGATGATGGTTGAGGTGGTGCTGCACGGGCGTAGTTTTAGGGCGTCCGTCCTGGCCACAACCACCATGCTCCATTTGGTGGCGGAGGAGGCCGCGCGGCTGAGATAGCCGAAGTGGCCAGCCAACGAGGACCTATTGCCTGTTGACCCCGTCGATTTCCTTCTTGACGTCGGCAAAGAGGGTGGCGATTGGCTCCACGTTGCTCGGGTCAGTGACGGATCTGCTGGCCTGGGACAAGTCGTCGGGTCGTGGATGACTGAGCGCCCACTCGCTACCCTCGGTGCTGGGTGACGGGTGGGATGGCAGTCCCTACGTCTGCACTGGCAATGACCCGCTGGGTTTGGGCTCCTCGACGGGGATGCGTCCTGCCACGGTCCAAAACCTCCCAGTTCACGACGGTTTCGCGCAGGGGCTGAGACGGCCCTGGGTATTGTTGACAGTGAAGCAACGCCGGGCAGTCCGGGATGATCCCAACTGGCGAGTAGTCGCACCGCAGATTCAACGTCGTCTCCGCGCCGTCCTCAGGCACCCAGTAGAGGCCGGCTATTGATGTTGGGGTGTTGATCGAATGCAGTCTTGCGGGTGGGCAGAACAGCAACGGTCAGTTGCTGGGCGGCGTTGCCGCGCCAGTGGTGATCGTCACTGTTGCTTGCGAGGCAAGAGTCCTGTGGTTGCTCACGGTGGTGCGACACCGGAACCGGGTCTGCCCAGCATTATGCGCCGCGCTGAGAACGAGGGTGGCTGGCGCACTCAAATCAGGCATCACCGACTTTCGCTATGCGCAGCCGTCCACGGCAACGCGGGGCTGCTGTGACACTGGCGCCACGCCAGCCACTATGCGTGCGCAGACACAAAGGGGCCCCAGGGTATGCGCCACGCCAACTCCCAGACTGGCGCATAACCCCATCAAAGACCACCCAATAGACGCCAGGCATTCCAGAGCACGCCCTCAACGAGCTACGGCAGCCAAGAAACGGGTCACCCCCACCCAAGCTGCCCAACTCACCCTATTTAGGTGCTAGTGGTGGGAAGCGTTTTCTTCCAGCGCCGTTGCCTTCCCGGTAAGATCAATGGCCGGTGCGTGGAGGGGAAGTGGTTTGGGAATGCATAGCGCAAGCACTCCGGCCGTGACTGTTGCGCCGAGCGCTATGGCAAACCCTAGCTGGAATCCGGCCGCGGTGGGCGCTGAATGGCCCGCGCTGGACCCTGCGAGAATGGCGCCCATGACGGCTGCGGCGCTACCTGTTCCCAAAGCCCGCATCAGAGAATTCAAACCATTCGCCGCCCCGGTCTCCGTTGAATGGACGGCCCCCATAATCAGCATGGGCATGGAGGCGTAGCCAATGCCGATGCCCGCACCAACAAGGGCATTGGCGAGAAGGATCTGCCAGATTTCCGTGGCAGCCAGCAGAGCCAACACATAGGCGAAGGAGATGACGACGGCGCTGGTCACCAAGGTGGCCCGGCCGCCAATATTGCGGTTCAGCCGCGCGGCCACAGGTGCCATGGCGATCTGGACCAGACCCGCAGGGGCAAGAATGAAGCCGATCGACATCAGTGACATGCCCAAGCCGATCCCGGTGCTTGTGGGCAGCTCCAAAATTTGCGGAAACAGCACGGCTGATGAAAAGAAGGCGAATCCAAGGGCTACCGATGCCAAGTTGGTCATAAGAATGGTGGGGCGTGCCGCCACCCGCAGGTCAACTACCGGATTCTCCAGGCGCAATTCAAAAGCTCCCCAGGCCAGGAGCAACAAAACACCGCCACCGCCGCAAGCCAGGGTGGCTGGCGATGTCCAGCCCCATGCGTTGCCCTGGGCGATCGCCACGAGGATTCCGGTCAAGCCGGCGGACAAGCCCATGGCTCCGATGTAGTCAAAGCCGCCCGTGGCGAACACCGTGTCCCTCGGGACTATCCAGGCCACGAGGGTCAGAAGGGCCAGCCCGAGTACCGCGGCGGTCCAGAATAGGGCATGCCAGTCCATGGTTTCGGCGATGAAGGAGCTGATGGGCAGACCCAGTGCGGCACCAAACCCGAACGAACCGCTAATCAGGGCCACCGC
Source organism: Arthrobacter sp. HLT1-20 (assembly GCF_054510895.1). Classification (NCBI taxonomy): domain Bacteria; kingdom Bacillati; phylum Actinomycetota; class Actinomycetes; order Micrococcales; family Micrococcaceae; genus Arthrobacter; species Arthrobacter sp. HLT1-20. The sequence goes on from NZ_JBTNDR010000003.1 coordinate 25,777, forward strand.
CCCGCCAATGCCCTTCGGCGGCAAATGGTCGCGCAGGACAGCAATGCCCAGGGGAATGACGCCGGTCATCAGTCCCTGCAGCCCCCTGCCTACCAGCAGCATCGTCAAACTGGTGGAGGCGGCCGCCAGAACGTTGCCGATGATCAAGGCGATCAACAGCAGCAAGATGACCTTACGCTTGCCAAAGAGGTCGCCCAGACGCCCCGAAATAGGGGTTGCCACTGCCGAGGTCAGAAGCGTGATGGTCACCACCCAGGCCGTTGCTTCCCGAGGCGAGTTCAGCAGCTCCGGCAGCTGAGCCTGTATGGGCACCACCAAGGTGTACATGAATGACGCGGCCGCGCCGGTTGCTGCCAAGACGGCAACGAGCGGCCACGACCGCTGATCCTTAGTGACGTTGAGAGTTTGGCGCATTGCTTCCTTCGTAGGAGCAGTTGGGTCGGTCAGTAGTTCACCAATGACGATGAATGACAACGATGATCTACACATGGCAATCGGTTGCCATGTCTAATCTATTCCCGTTGAGGTCTATTGTCCACGGGCAAGAATTTTTCAGCACAAAGGGTTAGGGCTGCGTGTGCCAAGGAAATTCCTCGCATCCATTGCTTCCATCGGGTGGTGTTGGTGGCTTGGGAGTTGCGCGCCAGTCAAATGAAACGGTGGAACCAGAGAAGTTGTTGCAAATTGTTGACAGTGTTGGCTTGCAGTTCACGTGGGCGGTGGTTGGATAGAGGTATGTGAGAGGAATGTGGCAGTTGCCGCATCCACCCGACTATTAAGGCAGTCATGGACTTCATCGAGGCCGAACATCCCAGGCCGCGCCACTTCCTGCTTCACCTGAGCGACACCCACCTGCTGGGCGGCCCGGATCCCCTGTACGGGGCCGTGGACAGCGAGGAGCGGCTGCGCCAAATCTTCGCCGAAATCACGGCGTCAGGCGCCCGGCCGGAGGCGGTCATTTTTACTGGCGACCTCACCGACAAAGGCGAGCCAGAGGCGTATGCCAAGCTGCGCCGGATCGTGGAGCCCGCCTGTAAAGGCATGGGGGCCGAGGTGATTTGGGCCATGGGGAATCATGACCATCGCGGCAACTTCCGCACCGGCTTGCTGGGGGAGCCCGCGGACAGCGCTCCCATAGATCGCAGCTTTTTCCTGAACGGCCTCCGGGTCATCACCTTGGACACCTCGGTGCCGGGGTTTCACCACGGTGAGCTCGGTGCGGACCAGCTGGAGTGGTTGGCCGGGGAACTTGCCACTCCCGCTCCGGATGGCACCATCCTTGCACTCCACCACCCGCCCGTCCCCAGCGTGTTGGATTTGGCGGTGTTGGTGGAGCTGCGCGGGCAGTCCGAGCTGGCGGCTGTGTTGCGTGGCTCCGATGTACGCACCATTTTGGCCGGGCACCTGCACTACTCGACCACCGCCATGTTTGCCGGGATCCCGGTGTCCGTCGCCTCAGCCACGTGTTACACCCAGGATCTGAACGTGCCGGCAGGCGGCACCCGCGGCCGTGACGGCGGGCAGTCCTTCAACCTCGTCCACGTGTATGAGCACACTATTGTCCACTCAACCGTGCCCCTGGGCGCCGGCCCGACCGTCGGTGAGCAAGTCAGCGCCGAGGAAACACGTGTCCGCCTCAGTGCCGCAGGAGTGCGCATCCCCGACCACGCGCCGCGCACCACGGGTATCCCGATCCAGGCACGACGGCGCGGGCTGACTCCGCACTAACCCTCAAGAACTGTGCCGCCCGGCCGGGGCGGGCTACTTTTCCCAGGGTGCCGTGATCGGGAAATACTTCTGCAGGAAATCGGTGACCAATTCGGCGCGTTCGGCGGCAGGGACCTCCGGGAAGCTGCCGTCGTTGAGGCAGAAGAAGTCCATGTTGCGTTTGGCGAGCAGTTTGGGCAGGTAGTTCAGGCCGGACCGTGCGGTGGTGTCGATGTACCGCACCTTGGCTCCGGTTTGAACGGCCGCACGGCCCGTGAGTAGGCCGTAGTAGTGGTACAGGGAATTGGTGACGGAAATGTTCTCCGCCGCACGGAAGGTGCTGGCCGCCGTCGCGCTGAATTCCGCAGGGAATTCTCGTTCCATCTGGGCCATGACGCTCCGGCGCAGGGGCGCGGCAGCGTGTTCGAGGTGACGGGTGGTGATCCTCCCGAACCGCTCCCACAACAGCTTCCTGTTCACCCGGGCGGCGTTTTCGAAGCCGCTGCGTTCGGCGTCATTCTCGCCCAGGCCAATCCTCGTCTCGGCCTCGATGAACTTGGTGATGCCGCCGGGCGTGAAGAACATGTCCGGGCTGACGGGACGGCCGAAGAACATGTCGTCATTGGAGTACAGGAAGTGCTCCGACAGGCCCTCGACGTGGTGCAGTTGGCACTCCACAGCCTGTGAATTGTGTGTAGGCAGCACCGTCGGGTCGGCGAAGAATTCCTCACTGCGCACCACTGTCACCGAGGGGTGGTCTGCCAGCCAGGACGGGGTGGGGGAGTCGGTGGCGATGAAGATGCGACGAATCCACGGCGCAAAAGTGTAGACGGAACGCAGGGCATACTTCAGCTCGTCGATCTGCCGGAACCGGGCCTCATGGTCGTCGCCCTCGCCCACCACCACACCCTGCATCCGGGCACGCCGGGCGGCAATGTACTCGGGTGAGCTGCCGTCAACCCAGGAGAAGACCAGGTCAATGTCGAAGCCGATGTCGGAGGCATGGTCGGCGAACATGTTCTCAATGGTGGGCCAAACGTGCCCGTACCGTTCCACGGTGCCGCGCACCGCATCCTGGGCCAGCAGGGTGCGCCGGGTCAGTGAATTTTCCACCGGCAGAATCAACTGCTCACCTTCAAAGCTCCACAGTTCTATCTGCACACCCAGTGACGCGCCGTAACCCAGGCCGCCGTCGGGCTCCCAGCGCGGCCGGTAGAGCCGCAGGATCCGGGATTTGCGGTTCTTGGCCAGCGTTCCATCAGCCACCAGCAGCGCCGATTTCTTGCGCGCGTCCACTGTCATTGCATAGAACGGCTCGTTGGCGCAGGCGCTCACGAGTGCCTTGCGCAGCTCGGCCCGGTACTTCCAATCAACGGATATCACGGGGCGCTCGTCGTTGCCGCGCACCAGCAGGTAGTCCAGCTGCGCGGCCTCCAAGGCGGCGCGGATGAACAGCAGATCATCCACCATGGCTTCGTTGGGCGTGCGGTCGCGGTTGATCAGGACGTACCTGCCGCCGTGACGGACCACGTCGGGCCTGTCCTTGAAGCGGGCCACGGCGGACCGCGGGGTTTCCTCCACGAGGTCAATGTCATCGTCTGAAGCGGGATTGCCGTAGAAGACATCATGTGTGGCGGTCACGTCTGTCATGGGGCGCTCCAATGCTGTGTTGAAAAAGTGGGGTCTTCTTGAATGATAGACCTCGCTCGGCACGGGGCGGACCACTAGGACAGGCGCGGCCGGGCCGGTCCCTGCCGTCGCGGAGCGCACAACCTTGGACGGGCCCGACCTCCCGGTCACAGGGTTTTTATGTGCAAGCGTTGACAGTCGTCACTACTTTGGCCTGTGAACCTTCTTGCGGGACATGAAGTTTGCTGGGAAAGAGGCCGTGGCCAGGTATTTCGCGGGCATTTTTCACATGAGTCGCGATCCCCATTGCTAGAGCTGTTTGGTCTCGAGGTTGCCCAGACCCATGCTGCGCCCTACAAGTAGTGACCTCGTCAAAGGATGCAAATACGGCTTTCCGTGGACAAGGCGCTTGGCCGTGTCCCATATTGTTCCCAGCCAACCCGGGATGATCCAACTCAGGTGCCGTGGGTTGGCGTCCCCAACTAAGAACCTTAGTGTTTGGCCGGTACCTGCGAGGAACGCCCCCACCGCAATGCGAAAGTCAGTTGATGACGCCGAAGCCGCCTGCCCAGCTGATCTTCTCGGCCGCCGCGAGGGTGAGCTGCAGGAACCCGATGGCCTCAAGTTCGTGGGCGCGGGTGAGGTCACCGGCGTCGATCGCGCTGACACCACCTGAGGTCACGAGTGCAGCCAGGGTTTCCTTGGCGGCGGCATCGTCGCCAGCGATGAGAACAGCAGTTTCCACGTTGCCGAGCTTCTTGGAGCCCAGGGTGGCGGCGAAGTTTGTGTTGAACGCCTTGAGTATCTTTGATGAGGGCAGCGCCGCAGCCAGCTCCGCAGCAGCTGAGCTGCCTGCCGGAACGACGAGGGAGTTGAAGGTTGAGAAGTCGAGGGGATTGGTGATGTCCACGACGATCTTGCCGACCAGTTGTTTGCCATACTCTGCGGCAATGCAATCCAAAGCCGGGTAGGGGACGGCAAGAACCACTAGGTCACCTGTGATGGTGGCGGAGTCCTTGGAGTCGATGTGCTGGACTGAGGCGCCGCCGTCGGTGAAGACGCCCGCAATGGCTGTGCCCATGTTGCCCGTGCCGAAGATGGTTACATTGGTCATTTTCATGCTCCTGGTTCAGACCCGAAGGTCAATGGTTGTTGGTACAACTAATATATATCTGATTTGTTGTAGCTACAAGCTTTGGTAGTATTTCGTCATGAATGAAACCAGATGGCTATCTGAGCAGGAGCGTGACGCCTGGGTTCGCTTCACTGCCGTCCTGGAGCTCCTCCCTGCGGCACTGAACCTCCAGCTCCTCACGGATGAAAACCTGACGCACTTCGACTACTTCACTCTGGCCATGCTTTCCGAGGCGCCAGGGCGCACGCTCCGCACGAGCGCACTGGCGGCGCGCACCAATGCCACGCTCCCGCGACTGTCGCGGGTTGTCTCCCGCCTGGAGGACTCGGGGTTGGTCGAGCGAGCGCTTTGCGCCGAGGATCGACGGGCGACGAACGTGCTGCTCACCGAGGCCGGCTGGGCCAAGGTTGTGGCCGCCGCCCCGGGTCACGTAGCGGCGGTCAGGGAGTTGGTCATTGATGCGCTGACGGCCGAGCAGGTCCAGCAGTTGTCAGCAATTTCGTGTGCAGTACTCAAGCGGCTGGATCCAGAGGGTCAAATGCTCGCCAGCGAGGTGTGACCCTGCCAGTTGGACCGGATTGTCGGCTCGCAGCAATCGCCGTTGATTCCAGAGCCTCCAGCGCTGCACGCCCGAATCGGGCCACGGCCGCTGGTTTCCCCCTATCCCCAGGAGTGATCCCGAACATGAACACCTCACTGCGCGACGTACGCTCGCCCGGCTGGACTACCCACGTAGCTCACCCTGCTGTGGCGCTCTTCCTGCATGGGTTCGGCTCCAATGAGCACGACCTGGGCCAGCTGGCACCAGCACTTGGGATGAACCTGCCGTGGGCATCCCTGCGGGCACCGCTAGAGCTTGGCACTGGCGGGGCGGCGTGGTTTTCAATCACCACGCCCGGAAACCCCGACGCGGGGCCAGTGGAGGAAGCAGGTGAGGCCATTTGGGCGTGGGTGGAGGCCAATCTGGACCCGGGCACCCGGATTGTACCCATTGGCTTCTCGCAGGGCGGGCTCATGGCCAGCCAGCTGCTGCGCACAAGGCCTGAACGTGTGGTGGCCCCGTGGTACTGGGCGGATTTGTCCTGGGTGCACCGCAGGCGGGCGATGCCACTCTGCGTGTCAGCCGCCCGGGACTGTTTTGGGGCCGCGGTTCGCAGGACACGGTCATCACCCCAGCGGCGATCAGGCGCAGCAGTGAGTACCTTCCGCAGCACACCACGCTGATTGAGCGGGTGTATCCGGGACTGGTGCACGGCATCAACGCACCCCAGCTCGACGACGTACGCGAGTTTCTCGCCGTCGAGCTCGCCGCCAACTCATAGCTGCCTCATTCCCTCGCTCCGGGCACGGACTAAGTCTGTTTTCGCGACGGGTTGACCAGGAGATCGTTCGCGCCATGAGCAGCAGGGAGATCGGCACGAAGGACGTCCTGGAGCCGGTCACGGGCGCCGAAGACCCTTGGCGTCCGGAACAGCGCCGGAGCCGGAACGCCGTCGGCAAGCTCGGCCAGGATTCGCCCGACTGCGGGCGCGAACTTGTAGCCGTGGCCGGAGAAGCCGGCGCCAACAACCACCGGCCCAAACCTGTCCAATATGAAGTTCCCGGAATCCGTTGATGTGTAGGTGCAACTGATGGGGGTGTAGGTGCTGGCGTCGAGACCGGGGAACCATTCGCTGGCGTAGCGCTGCAGTGCCGCCAGTTGCACGGGTTCCGGTTGGAAGTTACGGGAGTCCGGGTCCACCACGGGCCCCACGCCGTGCCAGCCGATCTTGACCCCTTCGCCCGGCGTGAACATGCCGTACGTGGGGCTGTACCAGTAGGAGTCTGCGGTTGATCGCGGATCCGGACTGTGGTTGAAGCTTGGCCAATCCGTTGTGGCGTCCAGGGGTTGAAAATGTGCCGGCTGCTCCTGGGTGACACGCAGCGGAGGGAGCGCCACCAGCTGCGAAAGCACCTTGTGGCTCCATGCCCCTGCGGTGACGATGACCCGCTTGGCCCGGAACTCCGTGGTGTCAGTCATGACAGTCACGCCGTCGGCGCCGTGGACAACAATGTCCCGGACGGGGGAATCGTAGTGAAACTGTGCGCCGCCTGATTCGGCTGACATACGCAAGGCTTCAAGGGCGTCGGCGGCGCGAACACGCCCGGATTCGGGCACAAAAAGCACGTCGCTGCGGAACGTCATACCGGCCCACCGTTCCGAGGCCTGTTCGGCCGAGAGAAACTCGCTGCGGATGCCGAAGGACTCGTGGGACCGTTTGATGGCACGCAGTGGTTCCATGCGCCCGTGGTTGACAAGACCCACCAAGTCCAGCAATTCGGTGCCGGTTTCACTGGACAGCCCGTCCCACAAGGCGCGTGCCTCGGTGACAAGGTCCAAATACTCAGGCTCCCGGTAGGCAATGTTGAAGTTGCGGGTTGCTCCGTGGGAGGCGCCCAGTTTGTGCCCGGCGGCAAACTGCTCGAGCAGGGCCACTGATTTTCCCGACTGGGCAGCAGCCCGTGCGGCGGCTGAGCCCATGACCCCTCCACCAACCACCACCACGTCAACATGTGTAACCATGGGTCCTGCTCCAACCGTGGCAATGAGAGATGACTATGACGGTGCAATCCTTCCACGGGCAGCCGCCAAGCTCCCTCACCAGGCGCCCTGCATAGCTTGTTAGTGGTCACAAGCCGACATATCTACGCACGGGATGGCACGGTTGCGCCAATGCCCAGCCGAAAGGTAGGCCTGCCAGTCCTAGGAAAAGCTGGGTGTGGCACAGTTGCTGACACGGCACCTTGAAATGGATAGCGTAGCTTGCGTAGACCGCCCGCCGCCCGTATCCACCCGTGATCCAATGTGAGGAGTTTTTTATGAGAATTGCCGTGACAGGCGGAAGCGGAAAACTCGGCCGCCACGTAATACGCAGGCTGACCCAGGACGGGCATCAGGTGCTGAATCTGGACCGCGCGGGGGAGCGGTGCCCGCAGCTTGTCATCGTGGACTTGCGCAACTACGGCCAGGTACTGGATGTCTTGTTGGGCCTGGATGACAGGCACAGCGGATTCGACGCCGTGGTGCACCTGGGTGCCATTCCCGCACCCGGCATAGTTCCGGATGCAGCCACCTTCGAGAACAACATGCTCTCCACCTACAACGTGTTCCAAGCGGCAAGGAGGGCGGGCATCAAAAGGCTCGTCTACGCCTCCAGTGAGACGGTGCTGGGACTGCCGTTCGACGTCGACCCTCCCTACTTGCCGGTCGATGAGGAGTACCCGGCCCGGCCGGAAAGCACTTACTCACTGGTGAAGCACCTGGAAGAGACGATGGCTAGGGAGCTGACACGTTGGGATCCGGAGTTGAGCATTGTTGCGCTTCGCTTTTCCAATGTCATGGATGTCCAGGACTATGTTGCTTTCCCGGCCTTTGACGCCGATGCCAGGGCACGTAAATGGAATCTGTGGGGGTACATCGATGGCCGGGACGGCGCCCAGGCTGTGGCGCGGGCATTGGAAAATGGCCAGCCAGGCTTTGAGGCGTTCATCATTGCCAACGCCGACACCGTCATGGTCCGGTCAAGCGCGTCCCTGGCCGCCGAGGTTTTCCCAAACGTGAAGCTGCGCCAGGAGCTTGGTGAGCACCAGACCCTACTGTCCATCGACAAGGCCAAACAGCTGCTTGGATTTGTCCCGGAGCACAGCTGGCGCAACCACCGGTAGCACCACCCACCATCCCTGATCCACAACTGAAGGAACATGATGCAATACCGCACACTAGGCAACAGCGGCGCAGTGGTTTCCAACTATGCGCTGGGCACCATGACGTTTGGGGCGGAGGCCACTGAGGAGGCGTCCCACGCCATCCTGGACAACTATGTGGCCGCTGGCGGCAACTTCATCGACACCGCTGACGTGTACAGCGCCGGATTGTCCGAGGAAATCATTGGCCGCTGGCTGGCCCAACGTCCGGGAATCAGGGACCAGATGGTTGTTGCCTCCAAGGGCCGCTTCCCCATGGGAACTGCCCCGAACGACGTCGGCACGTCCCGGCGCCATTTGACGCGCGCCTTGGATGATTCCTTGCGCCGCTTGGGGGTGGAGCAGATCGATCTGTACCAACTGCATGCCTGGGACCCCATCACACCCCTTGAGGAGACGCTGCGCTTCCTGCACGATTCGGTCAGCCAGGGAAAGATCGCCTACTACGGTTTTTCCAATTTCCTGGGATGGCAGCTGACCAAGGCTGTCCACCTGGCTAGTGCCCATGGCTGGAGCGCCCCCGTTACTCTGCAGCCCCAGTACAGTCTGTTGGTGCGGGAGATCGAGTTGGAGATTGTTCCGGCTTCCCTGGATGCGGGGATAGGCCTGTTGCCGTGGTCTCCGTTGGGTGGCGGGTGGCTCTCCGGCAAGTACAGGAAAGACGCGCCGCCAGCTGGCGCCACGCGCTTGGGTGAGAATCCCCAGCGCGGCATGGAGGCGTGGCAGGAACGCAATGATGATCCCCGCACCTGGGACGTGATCGGAGCCGTGCAAGGGATTGCCGCAGACCATGGGGTAAGCGCCTCGCAGGTGGCACTGGCCTGGCTGGCTGACCGCCCCGCTGTAACGTCAGTGATCCTTGGTGCACGAACCACCGAGCAGCTGGCGGACAACCTTGCCGCGGCGTTGCTGGAACTTTCCACTGAGGAATCCCAGCGCCTGACGAACATCAGCCAGCCCCGGGTCGGCGTTTATCCCTACGGACCCAAGGCCCAGGAGCAGCGCTCTCGCAAGATCCAAGGCGGCCGGTAACCGCTGAGACCGTCGTCGTGCTTTAGCTGATTGGCTGGGACTCGACCGGCTGCGGTGATCTCTGCATCCAGGGCCCCCCTCAATTAGGGCAACGCCGACGCCGTGGCCCTTTACGTCAGGGGCCACGAATACGTCGCAAAGCCAAGCAAACCTTGCCCCGTCTGTAACCACGCGTGCGTAGGCGACTTGGCGACCCGAGCTCGTCCGGTACGTGCCGAAGTTCCGGGACCCGTCCATGGCCGTATCTTGCGTTGCGCGGGATCTTCCCTTGGCCCAGCAACTATCCTCGCTGAGCCATTGGTGCACTTGTGCGCGGTCAATGTCGGAGCCGCGGCAAGAGAAGTGGAAATCCGGATTCATCCCACCATCCAACGAATCATCCGCCCAACTTTTTATTGACCAGGGGGCGGTCCACATGGCTGCGGGCGTGTTCCACTGCTTCCTCGAGGCTGGCAAACAGGTGCTTTTGGTGGCGCAGTGAGGCAAGCACACCAACACGTGTTGCGAGTTCCAAGTGCCCGGGTTGAATTCCCTTGATGAGGACAGTGATTCCCCGCCGTTCCAGGCCGGTGACCATGTCGGTGATGGTGCGGGCGCCTGTGGCGTCAAGGACCTGAAGCTGTGACATGCGCAGAATGACCACCGTGACGTTGCTGATTCGAGTTACCCGCTCGAGCATCTTCTCTGCTGCACCAAAGAAGAGTGCGCCGTCCAGGCGGAAGATCGCAATTTGCTGGTCTTCTGAGTGGGCCGGGGCAGGAATCTCCTCCCTATGGACGCCGCCGGAATTTGCCAGGTTCCGAAGTGTGAAGAATGCGGCTACGGCGATGCCGATGCCCACAGCAATGATCAGGTCAAAGGAAACAGTGACCAGTGCGGTGACCATGAAGACAGTGGCATCGGCTCTGGTTGATCGGACCACGCTGCGCACGGTTGCGAGGGAAATCATCCGGGTTGCGGTAACCATGAGCACTCCGGCCAAGGCGGCGAGAGGAATTTGTCCCACGACGCCGGACGCGAGATAGACGACGGCGACCAGCACGAGTGCGTGCACAATTGCTGCCATCCTGGTTCGGGCTCCCGAACGGACGTTGACAGCCGTCCGGGCGATCGCACCGGTTGCCGGCATGCCGCCAAAGAACCCGGAGGCGATGGATGCCAGGCCCTGGCCGAAGAGTTCACGGTCTGCATCGTACGGGCCTGTGTCAGACATCGCTGCGGCCACTCGTGCTGAAAGTAAGGACTCTATTGCCGCAAGAGCCGCAACGGTCAGTGCGGCACCGAGCAGGGACGCGCTGGTGGCCGCGTCGAAGGCTGGCAGGGAGGGGGCCGGCAGGGAGTGTGGCAGTGCGCCGATCCGGGCCAAGGGCAGGTTCGCCATGTTGGCGGCCACCGACACCACAATGATTGCAATGATCGACCCTGGCAACTGTGGATGGATCCGCGGCGCCAGCACCATCACCAGTGCCACCACCGCAACCGCCGCAAGTGTCCAGACCGCGGTGGCAGGGTCCAGGTGCCCGAACGATTGTGCGGCAGCGACAAACGAATTACTACTGTTGCCAGCCGGGGAACCGATGGCGGCGGGAACCTGCTGCAGGAAGATGATCACAGCGATGCCCAAGGTGAACCCCTCGATTACAGGCCAGGGAATGTAGGAAACCACCCGGCCGATCTTCAGCAGTCCCGCTGTGGCCACCACGATGCCCGCCATAAGGCTAACCAGTGCGACGGCGCCCGGGCCATGGGTGACGACGATGGGACCTAGCACCACCACCATGGCGCCCGTGGGCCCGGACACCTGGATGTTTGAGCCGCCGAACACTGCGGCAATGATGCCGGCAACGATGGCGGTGATGAGTCCGCTGGCGGCCCCCGCCCCCGAGGACACACCGAAGGCCAGGGCCAGCGGAAGCGCCACGATCCCTACCGTCATTCCGGCGACAAGATCACCACGCCACGCCCTGCCGGGGGAGCGGTAGTCCTGCCAGCTGGGAAGAAGGGGCCGGACGTAGTCGTAGACTCTCATCGCTGGGCCGCAATTCCTGTGAACAGCGTGGTCGCCACCTGGTGCGGCGGCCGGTGTGATTCGGAGAAGTGGTTCATGGAAACACAGTTCCTGACTATGGCGTGCGTGCCAACGGTGCTGAGGGGTGATCGATACTTAACCAATTGATAACTTCATCATATCGTAATATTAGGCTGCCGCCTCAGCTGGCGTAGGTAGCCGTGCGTGCCAGTGATCGTGAACCCCTTGGAAATTAGCGCTGAGCGAGCCCGGCCGAATGATGATAACTTGATAAAGTCATCAATCACTCAAGCTCATTTAAGAGGTGCCATGGACCGACCCACAGATTTTCGGGCACCACTGTACGAAGTCAAGGCAAACCTGTTCAAGGGTCTGGCGCACCCGGTGAGAATCAGAACGTTGGAGCTCCTGTCGGACGGAACGGAAGTCTCCGTGGCAGATCTGTTGGCGGCGACTGGGTTGGAGGCATCACACCTGTCACAGCATTTATCGGTCCTGCGTCGCTACCATCTCGTCACCTCGGAACGCCGGGGACCGCAAATGTACTATGCGCTTGCCCACCCCCAGATCAGTGGCTTGCTATCCGTAGCACGCGAGCTGTTAGCGGACATTCTGCGCACCGCCGGCCAAGCAACGGAATCCGGTGAATGAAGATCCACCAATAGTGACTCCGCATTGTAGTGATCGCTCACGTCCACCCATCAAGGAGTAGTTGTGTCTGTAACGAAAATCAAGGTAGTCGGGCCCGTCGTCGAACTCGACGGGGACGAGATGACCCGAATCATCTGGCGGTTCATCAAGGAGCGCCTCATTCACCCATATCTGGACGTGGATCTAAAGTACTTTGATCTTTCAATCCACAACCGGGATGCAACCGATGATCAGGTCACCATCGATGCTGCCAACGCCATCAAAAAATACAATGTCGGCGTCAAATGTGCCACTATAACGCCCGACGAGGCCCGCGTGGAGGAGTTTGGTCTGAAGAAGATGTGGGTTTCCCCGAACGGAACCATCCGGAACATTCTCGGTGGCGTAGTCTTTCGCGAGCCCATCATTATCTCCAACATTCCCCGCCTAGTTCCGGGCTGGAACAAGCCAATCATCATCGGCCGCCACGCCTTTGGCGACCAGTACCGGGCAAGCAATTTCAAGGTGCCCGGCGCCGGCACACTAACACTCACCTTTGCCCCCTCGGATGGCACTGAGGCGATCAAGCAAACCGTTGTCACCTACCCTGACGGTGGTGGGGTTGCCATGGGCATGTACAACTTCAACGACTCCATCCGCGACTTTGCCAGGGCAACCTTCGCCTATGGACTCCAGCGTAATTATCCGGTGTACCTCTCGACGAAAAACACCATTCTGAAGGCCTATGACGGTCAGTTCAAGGATCTCTTCCAGGAAATCTTCGACGCAGAGTTTAAAGACCAGTTTGACGCTGCCGGGCTGAGTTATGAGCACCGCCTGATCGATGACATGGTTGCCTCCGTTATGAAATGGGAAGGTGGCTACGTTTGGGCCTGCAAGAACTATGACGGGGATGTCCAATCCGACACCGTAGCTCAGGGCTTCGGGTCGCTGGGTCTGATGACCTCTGTTCTTTTGACCCCGGACGGCAGGACCATTGAAGCCGAGGCCGCCCATGGCACCGTGACCCGCCACTTCCGTCAACACCAGGCCGGCAAGCCGACTTCCACCAACCCCATCGCTTCGATCTTCGCCTGGACCGGTGGGCTGCGCCACCGTGGAGCACTGGATGGAACCCAGGAGGTTGTTGATTTCGCCAATACGCTAGAAGCCGTGGTTATAAATACAGTCCAGTCCGGAAAGATGACCAAGGATTTGGCTGCCTTGGTGGGTGCCGCACAGCCTTGGCTGACCACTGAGGAGTTCCTGGGCGCCCTGGATACGAATCTGGCAGCACGTCTTGGCTGATGGTCAAGGGGAGAAGTCACATCCCAGCGACATTGACGTTGCAGCCAATAGCACTTACTACAGGGTCTGCCGACGCCTGCTGCGACGAGCCGAGGGAAGCTGCGCACAGAACAGGCAGGATTCGGCTCACCGAGGTGAGGGGCGCCAGGGTTGTTGCCGCGAGTTCGGCTCCGGCCAGCCGGATGGCTTTAAATAGGGTGGAATTTCACGTGCAAGAGAAGAAAATCTTGTGCGCACGCCCCACGGCGAGATGCCGGTCCAACTCACCATCAACCCCGTTGTTGCCTTTGAAGCCACAGGCAGATTGGACTCGGCGGAGTGTGCGGGCGGTTCCTCGAAGGCAGGCCCGGGGGACCGGTGAGGCCCCTAGCTCCCGGACCAGCCGCTGAGTGCTATCTCGAACTGATGATCGGTTTTCCTGCGGCGAACCGATCCTTCAGGCGGAGCTGCTCAAGGCGAAGTTCCTGAGGCAGGGAGTCGCCAAACTGGTGGAACCAGTTGTCCATGCTTTCGATTTCGGCTTCCCATTCGTGGGGGTCCACAGCCAAGGCTGCTCTTAGCTGCTCGTTAGTCAGGTCCAACCCCTCAACATCCATCGAGCCAAAGGCAGGGACAAATCCGATGGGTGTTTCCGTGGCTGTGGCGCGTCCCTGAATTCGTTCCATGGCCCACTTCAGCACCCTCGAGTTTTCGCCAAATCCGGGCCAGAGGAAACGTCCGTGGTGGTCTCGGCGGAACCAGTTGACCAAGAATATTTGGGGCAGCCTTTCATGGTTCCCCAGTTTGCCGATGGCAAGCCAGTGTTTGAGGTAGTCACCCGCGTTGTATCCGATGAACGGCAGCATGGCCATCGGATCGCGACGCACAATCCCTACTTCCCCGGCCGCCGCGGCGGTGGTCTCGGAGGACAGTGTTGCTCCCATCAAGACGCCGCTGGTCCAATCTCTGGATTGGGTGACCAAAGGAATCGTGGTTTTGCGGCGGCCCCCGAAGAAGATGGCGGCCAGCGGGACGCCGTCGGGGTGGTAATACTCCTGCGCCAGAATGCCCACCTGGCTGATAGGTGTGCAGAATCGGGAATTGGGGTGGGCGGCCGGCCGTCCCATCTCCGGAGTCCAGTCCAGCCCCGTCCAATCGATCAGGTGATCCGGCGTTGTTTCCGTCATACCCTCCCACCACACTCCGCCATTGTCGGTGAGGGCCACATTGGTGAAGATGGTGTTGCCTTGGGTGATGGCTTCCATTGCGTTGGGGTTGGTCTGGCACCCAGTCCCGGGGGCGACGCCAAAAAGACCGGCCTCTGGGTTGGTGGCGCGTAGTTCGCCGTCGTTTCCAATCCGGATCCAAGCAATATCGTCACCGAGCGTTTCCACCTTCCAGCCCCGGACCGTCGGGTTTAGCAGTGCCAGGTTTGTTTTGCCGCAGGCTGAGGGGAAGGCTGCGGCGATGTGAAAGGCCTGGTTCTCGGGGCTGGTGAGTTTGAGAATGAGCATGTGTTCGGCCAACCAGCCCTCCTGGCGGGCCATGGCCGAGGCGATGCGCAGGGAGTAGCATTTCTTCCCCAACAAGGCATTCCCGCCATAGCCGGAGCCGTAGGACCAGATGGACTGTTCCTCGGGAAAGTGGACTATCCATTTCTCGTCGTTGCAAGGCCAGATGGCGTCCACTTGGCCCTGTTCCAGTGGTGCGCCCACGGAGTGCACTGCCGGGACAAAAACGGCGTTCAGGGCAAGCATTTTGTTGAGGACATCGGTGCCCGTGCGGGTCATGATGCGCATTGAAGCGACCACGTAGGCACTGTCAGTAACTTCAATACCAAATTTGGGATCCTTGGCGTCGAGGTGGCCCATGACGAACGGGATGACGTACATGGTGCGTCCGCGCATGGACCCGGTAAAGAGCTCCTTGAGCTTCTTCTTCATGCGGGTGGGGTCCAGCCAGTTGTTGGTAAAACCTGCGTCGTGTTCATGTTCTGAACCGATGAAGGTTTGATCCTCCACCCGGGCGACGTCTTTGGGGTCAGAGAAAGCGGCAAACGAATGGGGGAACAACTCTTCATTGAGACGGACCAGAGTTCCGGCCTTAACCAACTGGTCCGTCAGCCGGCTGGACTCGGCAGCGGATCCATCAACCCAATGAATCTGATCGCGCTGGGTCAGTGCGGCAATTTCGCCGACCCAGGTGACGAGCCGTGCATGCCCGTCACTAGTCGGAGCAGCGAGCTCAAGGGGTGTGGACTGTGTGGAATTCGTCAAGACTGATTCCTGTCGATGGGATTCGTACCTGATTCACTCCACCCGGCCAGCGTTGCCCGGGCGGAGAATGTTGCGTGTGCCTCTAGTCCTAGATTCCCGCTCGGCTGGCCGGGGTCGCAGACGGCGTCTGCCGCTTGTGCGGCGCACGTTCCCGGTGGTGAAGATACAAGGCGGGACGCTCAGAGCGTATGCGCGGCACCGAGCCCAAACAATGCCAGACCAACCACTCACAGGTCCGAGCCGACTCCCCGGGAGAATGTTCAATTTGGTAGAGGAGCGTTGGCGGTCCAGCCAAACGCGGCAGACCCTTGAGGGGTGATGAAGCTTGACAGGGCTATGGCACTGCCCAACAGGAAGGGCCAGAAAGCCAGGGCATTCAGACGTGGGAACGCAACGTCCGGGCCAGCCCAAGGCTGTGCCTTCTTGTTGGTGGTGGTCATGATGAGAATTTTCACACGGTCTGCTCGGGAGCCAACGCGTGGGGAATTCCGGCTGGCGAAGATCCTGCAGCGGCTGCTGCCGACGGGGCAGTCGAATAGGGTGCCGAAGCCATGACCAGGCAGTCACGAGCAGGTTGCCGCTCACCGGGCACAGGACGGAACAATGATTCTGACGAATCAACATGCAGCCCTGCCAGCCGCAGCCAGCTTGAAATCTGCCCGGGCGTCAATTGAGTGTGGGTTTCCCTTGGCACAGCTGTGCTGGCCGCTACGGGTGGTGCGTCGTGACTTATGAACAGCAAACGCCCTCCGTGCGCAAGGCTGACGGCCGCCGTGGCGAGGACCTGTTTCAGTTGAGCCTCTGGAAGATTGAGGTAGGCAACCAGAACAAGATCATTGGACTGCGGAACAGGAGCGAAAGCGGTAACATCGGCCATCGTCCAAGTGATTCGGTCCTGCACTCTTTTAGCCTCGGCTCGCCGTGCTCCTATTTCCAGTCCAAGGATCGAGAAGTCAACTGCTTCAACCTGCCAGCCCCGTTCGGCCAGCCACACTGCGTGCCTGCCATCACCTGCTCCCAGGTCCAAGGCCTTGCCAGCGCGTGCTCCATTCAACTCCGAGTAAACCCACGGATTGGGGACAGTCCACTGCTGGCCGTTGGATTCGTAGTGCCTGTTCCAGTCCGCTGCATCCATGCCGCCGCCGCTGTGCTTCACTTCCGGTCCGTCGGGACTTCGTGGGTGGTGGTACCAGGGTCCACAGGTGCACCGCGGTCAAAGAGCGCCATCAACTGCATGGGGAGAAAGAACGACAACGCGATCAGGATCAGGCCACCAGCCACCGCCGCCATGGTGTATTGCTGCACAAACGAGAAGGCGTAGATGCCGCCGACAAAGCAGGAGATCGCAATGATGAACACTGATGCGTTCTGTACTCCGTGTCGGCTGGGCGACCGGTCGGTGAAATTGGGAGGTGTAGGCATGCTGCTCTCCTTACTATTTTTACTGCTTTACTACTTGATAATTACATCATGTCATGGATCAGCCTCGGAGTTGTGCATTCACAGTGACTGCCTTGGCTTGAGGTATTTCCCGATAAGATAAGTTGAATATCCTGTCAAGTAACGAACTAGTGAAAGAGGCCATCGAGATGGACGGAAACCCGGACCCCCAGGCTCCTCTCTATGAAGTGAAGGCGAACCTGTTCAAAGGCCTGGCCCATCCCGTGCGGATTCGCGTGCTTGAGTTACTCTCCGCGGCCGACAACCTTCCCGTCTCGGAAATTTTGGCCAACACGGGGCTTGAAGCTTCCCATCTCTCGCAACACCTGTCCGTGTTGCGCCGTCACCATTTGGTGGTCGCCACTCGACGGGGAACGCAGGTCTTCTACGAACTCGCCTACCCCGAGGTGGCTGATTTGCTCACTGTTGCGAGGGAACTGCTGTTGCGAGTCCTGCAGACCAATCAGGCGCATTTGGAATTGTCAGTGACTTCTGCGGGCCACGAGCTCCCTGCTACTTTGGAAAAAACAAACGCCTCCTGACCACCTGGAGCCAAGCCCTGCCGGCGGCAATTAATTAATATTCGGAATTATTTCGCGAGGGGCTGGCTTTGTGCGCACATTGTGCTGTAGCTTATCTATTAGTCCCCGACGATTTTGTCCGGGATGTTCGCGTGCAATTGAAGGGAGGCAATGATGTTTACAGTTATCAAGTCCGGAGTTATCGGCTCCCGTCATGCCTTGCCCGGCACGCCTGTCAATCGCCGTCATATTTAGACCTGTGACCGCGTAGGGCCGCCGCCGCAAAGCTGCCCGGACCAGGCTGCGCTCAAGCAGCCACTTTCCGACCGACTATCTCTGCTCATTCGCCGCACCCTTGGCTTGAACGGCTCCGCATCTCGCTTTTTTGCGATCGAGGAGTCCTTGCCACGTGCTGCAAAGAGCACAGTTTGCCGGCCTGATAACACGCACAAAACCACTCGCGCTCTTTTGTGCTCTCATAATGCCATTTTCATTCTTTCTTAACTTTATGAAAGGGCTTTATTTGTCGCGCCACAATATGTCCAACAATTCATTCCGAGCATTGAAGGGAGGTGCCGCCATGAACCCCAAGCCCATAAAGTCCTCGATCAAGAGGATCTTCTTCGCCCCTGTGGACCAACAAAAGTTCGATCAGCTTCGCGATCGCCAGTATCGCGAGATCGTGCGAGTTGACCTGTTCAATATCCGGTAGCTCCCACTGCCATTGTGGCCGAGCCGGTGTGCGCACGCCCGAAAGGAGGAGCCGAAATGACCATTACACATTTCGTTCATCCCCATCCATTTCCCGGTCCGGTATGGTGCCCCCAGCACCGTACCGGACACCCTGAGCAGCCCGTGCTAAGCCGCACGGGCTGTTTTGCGCCCGGCGACCGGGCAGTGCGGCGACGGCGTCCGCCCGTCCTATGGGACTCACTCATCTAGTATTGAAGCTGGCGCTTCCCCTCTCCGTGGCACACGGGTCCGAAGGGGGCCCAAGACCAAACGAGGGGAGTGCCCATGGCCAAGGCTCCAACCGTCTACGACGTCGCTGCGGATGCCGGAGTTTCGATAGCGACGGTGTCGCGGGTGTTGAGGCGTCCCGCGGATGTCCGTGAAGCGACCAGGGAAAGAGTCATGGCCTCGGTGCGTGAGCTCGGCTACGTGCCCAGCGGCTCGGCCAGAGGCCTGGCGGCACGGCGCACCGGCGCCCTGGGACTCTATTTTCCGGGGTTTGACGCCATGGACGACATGGGGGAGCTCAGCGACCTTTTGGCCGACGAGTCGCCAAGCTACTCGTTTGTTGATGATGTGGGAGGCGCCCCTGAGTCTCACCAATTCAATCTCTACTTCGATGAAGTGCTGCGTGGCGCTGAACTTGAAGCATGGCGCCGCGGCTTCGCTCTCACTGTCGCCGTCGGGCGGGGTGGTCTCGCTGCCGATGCTGCACGTGACATGGCGGGCCGAGTTGATGGCCTACTGGTACTGGCCCAGAGTGTTCCCGATGCCGCATTGGAGCAGCTGGCCAGGCGTATCCCGATCGTGGTCCTCGCAAGTGCGGCGCACAGTGGCGCCTTTGACAGTGTGACGGTGAGCAACCACGAGGGAATGCAGGCACTCACCGCGCACGTGATTGACGACCTTGGCATCCGTGACATCGCCTATGTGGCGGGGCCGCTCGATTCCCCGGACGACTTCGACCGTTGGGCCGGCTTCGAGTCTGCGCTGCGGGATCGCGGCTTGGATCCCCGTGAGGTAGGGCTTTTGCGAGGCGAATTTACACGGGCCTCCGGGCGCCGGGCCGGCGCAGATCTACTCGCCGCCGCTTCTCTGCCCCAGGCTGTCATCTGCGCCAATGATCAGATGGGACTGGGTGTCCTCGATGCCTTCAATGGCGCAGGCATTCGTGTGCCGAGGGACGTGGTCGTTACGGGCTTTGATGGCATCGAAGCCTCAAATCTTTCCTCGCCACGGCTCACTACGGTGCACCAGCCCATGGAGCTTGTGGGTCGTGCCGCCATTCAGCTCATGCAGCGCAGGCTCGACGACCCGGAAGCAGAACCGGCCAGCATTCGACTCCCGGTGAAGGTGCTCCTAAGGGAGAGTACGGCGCGCTCGTAACACTGCGCGGATGAGTAGCGGGGGTCTTGCGGGACGGCAATGTATGCGCATACACTCGGGGAGACCAGTGGATGCTATAGGCATCCCGGCACAGCGCAGCCCGCACGGACTGCCTCGTGACAGTGAAGACATGAGGAAGCAAGAGTGTCAATGACGAACTCGAAAACCCGAACTAAACGTCTGTCGGTGATCGCCGGAATCTGCGTTGCCTTCATGCTAATCTCCGGGTGCAGCATCCAGATCAAGAGCGAGCCGGACCCCTCGATCCCGGACGACACAATGCTCATTGCGGCCGATAAGGGTTCGCCCATGTTCGAGAAGATCTTCAACCCGTATCTGTTCAACAAGCGCGTTGCTGCCAGCTACATTTACGAGCCGCTCACCGCTGTCAATGTGCTTGACGGAACGCAGACGCCCTGGCTTGCCGAAAAGGTGACGCTGAAGGATGCACGCACCATCGACTACACGATTCGCCAAGGAGTCACATGGTCCGATGGCGAAAAGTTCACGCCGGAAGATGTGGTTTTCACCTTCAACCTCATCAAGAAATACCCCACGCTGGACATCAAGGGTGCCTGGCAGCATATCGAGAGCGTCGAGATTAGCGGCGACCACGTTGTGGTGCATCTCAAGGACAATGACGCGCCTGCGGCCGACGTCATCTCACTGACCCTCATTGTGCCGGAGCATATTTGGAAGGACGTAAAAGATCCAGACACCTGGCGCAATGAGAGCCCGGTGGGCACGGGACCGTTCATGGTGGGCAACTTCTCCTCCCAGCAATACACGATGGACAAGAACCAGAACTACTGGCAGGCGGACAAGGTGGAGATTGAGCATCTGGTGCTGCCGGCGGCCACGAGCGAGCTTGACATCGTAACAAAAGGCTTCGATTGGGCCTACTCGTACATGAGCAACGTAGAGGGCACCTGGGGTGCTGCCAATCCGGACAACAAGAACTGGTTTCCGCCAGGCGGCGTGATCAGCCTGGTGCCCAATCTGGCTAAGGCGCCCTGGGACAACGCCGATCTGAGGCGGGGGATTGCTCTGGCCCTGGATCGGGACAAGATCGCCGACGCAGCCACGGAGGAGTACATGAGCAAAGCCGGCCAGACCGGGCTCATGCTGCCCAACCAAGAATCTGAGCTCAATCCCAGCATTCCCAACGGCGGCGTGATCGAGCAGGACACCGATGCCGCGCTCGCCTCGCTGGCCAAGGCCGGCTACACCCTTGTCGACGGCACCTTGGTCGACGCCAAAGGCACCCCGTTCACGTTTTCGGTGATGACGGCCAATGGCTACACCGACTGGCTGCGCGCTATCCAAGAGGTGCGCAAGCAGCTCACCGCGATCGGAATCAACATGACCATCAAGCAACCCCAACCGGCCGGCTACCAGCAGGCCATCCAGAACGGTGACTATGAGGTGGCCATGGGGGGCATGGGCGGCGGTGACATCTTCCAGGCCTACAACAGCCTGCTCTCAAGCGAGTTCTACGTAAAGGTTGGCGAGCTGGCACCGAGCAACTTCCAGCGCTACAGCAACCCGGCGACCGATGCCTTGCTGGCCAAGTTCAAGGAAACCATCGACCCGGCGAAACAGCTGGAGATCAGCCACCAGCTCCAGCAGATCGTGTACGAGCAGATGCCAGTGATCGGCCTCTACTACGGCGGGCTCTGGGGACTGTACAACACCTCCAAGTTCACTGGCTGGCCCACCGCGGAGGATCCATACGCCCCACCGCAGACCTACGATTCAAGCCCGCTGCTCATTTTTACCAAGCTTAAGCTCGCCACCAAGGACGGTGAATAGTCCATGACGTATGTACTTCGCCGAATTGGCTTCTTCCTGCTCACCCTGTGGGCGGCCGTCACCTTGAACTTCTTACTTCCGCGCATGATGCCGGGTTCCCCCACGGATGCGGCGATTGCCAAGCTTGCCCAGAACGGACCGGTCACCGACGCCACGCGGAAAGCCATCGAGGCCCAGCTAGGGGTGCCGGACGGCAACATCTTCGAACAGTATCTGGGATATCTGCACCAGGTCATCACCTTGGACTTTGGTGTCTCCTATACTTTTTATCCGCAGTCGGTCTCGGAGATGATCTGGCAGGCCTTCCCCTACACCGTCATCCTTGTGGGGCTCGTAACGATCATTGCCTTTGTGCTGGGAACCCTGATCGGTGTTTTGACAGCCTGGAAGCGAAACACCTGGCTCGACGCACTCCCCACGCTGACCGGCAGCTTCGCCAGCACGTTCCCATACTTCTGGACCGCGCTGCTGCTGCTGTTCTTCCTCGGTTATGTGCTGCACCTGTTCCCGACCTCCGGCGCCTTTGGGCCAACTGCCACCCCGGCCCTGACCTGGGAATTCTTCACGGACGTGATGTACCACGCAGCACTTCCGGCGCTCACGATCCTCATCACATCCCTTGGCGGGTGGATCATCGGCATGCGCAATGCGATGATCAACACGCTCGGCGACGACTACGTGACGTTCGCCGAGGCCAACGGCCTGAAGGGACGCACCGTCGCCATCCGCTATGCAGCACGCAACGCCATCTTGCCAAACCTCACCGGCTTTGGCTTGGCCCTTGGCGGTGTGGTGGGCGGTTCGGTGCTCGTTGAACAGGTGTTTGGCTATCCCGGCATCGGCTACCTCCTGTTCAATGCCGTCATCGGCCAGGACTACCCGCTGATGCAGGCCCTGTTTTTGATGATCACCGTCAGCGTGCTCATCGCAAACTTCCTCGTGGACATCATGTACGGGGTACTCGACCCAAGGACACGACGATGACCACCACACAAAACATCACCACGGCCACGGCAAAAATGACGAACCCGCCGCGCAGATTCGCGTTCTTCGCCCGGTCGGCCGCAACCCTGTGGGCCAACTGGAAGTCCCGGCTGGGACTCATCATTCTCGCCTGCTTCATCTTTGTGGCCATCTTCGCGCCCCTCCTCGCTCCCTACGGGGCCTCCCAGGATGGGTTCGAACGCAATGCGGACGCCAGCGCGGAGCACTGGTTTGGTACAACGGCGGCGGGCGAAGACGTGCTCAGCCAGCTGATCTACGGATCGCAGATCAGCGTTTCGGTTGGCTTCATTGCCGGGCTGCTCTGCACGCTTGTTGCGATTGCCATCGGCTTGAGCTGGGGCTACATCCGCGGGTTCGGTGCGGACGTCATCAACTTCATCGTGAACTTGTTCCTGGTCATCCCCGGCTTGCCGCTCATGATTGTGATCGCCGCCTACCTGCAAAATGGCGGACTCGTCATGATTGTCGCCGTCATAGTCGTCACAGGTTGGGCGTGGGGTGCCCGCGTGCTGCGGGCCCAGACCCAGACGCTGCGCTCCCGCGACTTTGTCACGGCGGCCCGCTTCTCGGGGGAGCCGGCCTGGCGGATCGTGTTCAAGGAGATCCTGCCCAACATGACCTCAATCATCGCCGGCGGATTCTTCGGCGCAGCAACAAGCGCCATCCTGGCCGAGGCCGGGCTCGAATTTCTTGGCCTCGGCGACTCCAGCATCGTCAGCTGGGGCACCATCCTCTACTGGGCGCAAAACTCCAACGCCCTCCTGACCGGGCAGTGGATCCTGCTGTTCGCTCCCGGTCTCTGCATCGCCCTGCTCGCCCTGAGCCTCACGCTCATCAACTTCGGTGTCGACGCCATCAGCAATCCACGCCTACGTGAAGGGAAGTCACGATGAACCCCATTCTTGAGGTCAACAATCTCTCAGTGGTCTATGAATCAAGCGGGTTCAAGGCCTTGCAGGCCGTGGACCACGTGTCATTTGCGCTCGAGGCCGGCGAATTCGTCGGCTTGGTCGGCGAGTCAGGCTCCGGCAAATCAACGCTCGGGCTTGCGATCACCCGGTTGCAAAAGCCGCCCGCCCGCACCAACGGTGGACAAATCTTCTTCCGGGGAAAGGACATTCGCGAGCTCGACGCCGAGACGTTGCGTCAGCAGCGCCAGGGCGGCTTCGCGATGGTGTTGCAGTCGGGCATGAACGCGCTCAACCCGGTGCGCACCATCCGCAACCATTTCCTTGACATTTTCCGTGCCCACGGGCATGTCGCGAAGTCCGGGTGGGACGCCCGCCAGATTGAGCTCATCGAGAAGGTGGGTCTCCCCAAGGAGACCCTCGTCAGGTTCCCGGGTGAGCTGTCCGGCGGCATGCGCCAACGGGTGTCCATAGCCCTGGCGCTCTCGCTTGAACCGCAGCTGATGGTTTTTGACGAGCCCACCACAGCCCTGGACGTGCTGGTGCAACAGGCCATCATGGACACCATCAAGGCGCTGCAGAAATCCGAAGGATTTACCGCCGTGCTCATCAGCCACGACCTGGGAGTTGTGCTGGAATCGACGCAGCGGGTCCTGGTCATGCATGAAGGGCGCATCGTGGAAGATGCGCCGAGCCGCGACATCCTCACCAACCCGCAGGACGAATACACGCGGATGCTGCTTAGCCACTACGCCGACCCCCGCGCCGAGGTCGTAGAACTGCCCGGCTTCCCCGACCGGGCCGGCCGGGACACGGGCGGCGCCGCCAAGGCGTTGGGCGCCACAGCGCGGGATGGCCGATCGGCCGACTCCGCCATCGTCGTCGACCACGTGTCAAAGGTTTACCCGCCACCACGCAGGGGTGAAAAGCCCGTCACAGCGGTCGACGATGTTTCCTTCACCCTGGAGCCGGGCCAATCGCTTGCGCTCGTGGGGGCCTCAGGCAGCGGAAAATCGACCATCGCCAAGTTGATCACAGGCATAGAGAAACCAAGCTCCGGAACAGTCAAGTTTGGCGATCTCGATGTTGCCCGGCTAGGCAGGCGACAGATTCGTGAGTTGCACAAGAACGTGCAGATGATCTTCCAGGACCCCTACTCCGCACTTAACCCGCTGCACACCGTCGAATATACCTTGACCCGTCCGGTGGTGAACTTTGGCGGGCTTCGCGGACCAGCGGCCAGAAAACGTGTTTTCGAGTTGCTCGAGACCGTGGGACTCGCGCCCGTGGAACAGTTTGCCGCCAAGCTGCCGCACCAACTCTCCGGCGGGCAGCGCCAGCGCGTGGTCATTGCGCGTGCACTCGCCAGCAACCCGCAGGTGCTCATCGCGGACGAGCCGGTGTCAATGCTTGACGTGTCGCTGCGCGCCGGCGTGCTGGCACTGCTGGAGGAACTGCGCGAGCAGTGGGGTGTCAGCATGCTGTACATCACCCACGACCTGCTCAGCGCGCGGCTCGTGACCGACAACATCATGGTGCTCAACGGCGGGCGGGTGGTGGAGCGCGGCAACACGGCGCAGGTGCTGCAGCATCCCGAGGATGAATACACCATCCGCCTGCTGGACGCCGTGCCCAACCCTGCCAGGGCGCGGGGTGCTGCGGTATGAGACTCGCCCACATCGAGGCCTTCGGGACGCTCGCGGTGCCCGCCGGTGTTTCGGTGGTCGGCATACAGGCCGGCGTTGGCCGGCTCACTGCGTACCACGCCGGAGGCCGCTGAAATATTGCGCACCCGCATTGACAGGGGCGCCGAGAGCGACGCGGCCGCCGCCAATTAGCAACTTCAATTCACACCGCAACTTCAGGAGTACCATGCTCAACTTTCCCAACGGCTTTTTGTGGGGTGCCGCAACCGCGGCCCACCAAATCGAGGGCAACAATGTCAACAGCAATTGGTGGATGATGGAACACGCCGCAGGCTCGACCATCGCAGAGCCAAGCGGAGATGCGATGGACAGCTACCACCGCTACGGTGAAGACATGCGGCTGCTGGCCGACGCCGGGCTGAACTCCTACCGCTTCAGCATCGAATGGGCGCGCATCGAGCCGGAGCGCGGGTTTGTGTCCCGCGCGGAGATCGACCATTACCGCCGCATGGTTGACGCCGCCCACGAGTTTGGGCTCAAACCGACAGTGACGCTTATGCACTTCACAGTCCCGCGGTGGATGTACAACGACGGTTTCTGGCGTGCCGACGACGCGACCGATCTCTTCGCCCGCTACACGGAATCGATCCTGCCGATCGTTTCTGACGGTGTTGACTACGTCTGCACCATCAATGAGCCCAATATCGCGGCGATGCTGGCCGGGGGAGAGGACGCAGCAAACCTCGTTGCCTGTGGCCTGCCGAACCCCGACCTGGGCGTCGCGGATGCCCTGCTCGAGTCGCACAAGCGCTCCCGTGAGGTTCTTTCGAGCGTTTCGGGCCTCAAAACGGGGTGGACGGTTGCCACCCAGGCATTCCACTCCACTGGCGAGCCGGGAGCCGACGAAAAAATGTACGAGTACGGCTACCAGCGTGACGACTGGTATCTGGAGCAGTCTGCCGGGGACGACTTCGTCGGAGTGCAGGCCTATACGAGAACCTTCATTGGCCCGAACGGCCCGCTGCCCGTCGCCGACGACGTCGAGACGACACTCACCGGCTGGGAGTTCTTCCCGCAGGCGCTCGAGCTCGGAGTGCGCAGCGCGTGGGAGCTGAGCGGCGGCGTTCCTGTGATCGTGACGGAGAACGGCATCGCGACGGCCGATGACTCCCGACGCATCGCCTATACGGATGGTGCCCTGCGCGGGCTGCATGCTGCCATGTCCGACGGGGTCGAAGTACTCGGCTACCAGCACTGGAGCGCCTTGGACAACTATGAGTGGGCGAGCGGGTTCCGCCCCACGTTCGGACTCATCGCCGTTGACCGCGAGACTTTTGTGCGGACACCCAAGCCCAGCCTCGGCTGGCTGGGGGACGTGGCCAAGGCGAACGGGCTACCGGACGCATAACCTGAATTGTTCACTGCCATGACATGGCCCAGGACTATCCCTGCCATGAATCCCCATGGCCACTGCTGGCATTCACAGCCTCATCACAGTGATGGAGAAAAACCTGAAAAGGTGATTGGTTTGACGTAGCGCGGCGAACTTGGTTCCCTTGTGCCGGGTAAAGCGGGGACATCGGGAAGGCAGGTACTGGTGGGAACGTTCAGGATTGGTATTGGATCCTCCGTGGCTGGGCAACGTGTGCTGCTCGCCGCCAAGACTGCCCTGGCCGTGGGTGTTGCGTGGTGGTTGGCTCCGCTCATGCCCGGCGTGGTGGACGACTACCCCTACTACGCGCCTCTCGGTGTTCTGGTGAGCATGTACCCCACGTTCATCGGGTCCGTGCGGACGGGGCTGCAAACGCTGTACGGCCTGATACTGGGGATCGTTCTCGGCGCAGGCGTGCTGGTGCTGGGAACCCCCAATGTTGTGTCCATTTCCCTTGCCGTGGGAGCAGGAGTACTACTGGCAGGGCTGCCCCGCCTCGGAGCCGGACGGGACTACATCCCGGTGGCGACGCTGCTGGTTCTTATCATTGGTGGAAGTCAGGGCCAGGCATTCTCGCTGGGCTACGGCGTCCAAATGGTGCTGGGCGTACTGGTGGGATTGCTGGTCAACGTGACGATTTTCCCGCCATTGGCCTTGGATGCGGCCCAGGCAAGGATCAGCCACGCCCGGGGAATTCTGATTGCACAACTCGACGACGCAGCCGCCGCACTGGGTGAGTCTTGGCCCCCCGACCATGAAGAGTGGGCTAGCCGCGGGCGGTCCTTGGATAATGCCGTCAAAGAAGTTCGTGGGGCCGTCCACGCGGCAGCAGAAAGCCAGCGAGCCAACCCGCGAGCCCGCCTCCGCTCCCGCCACCGAATCCTTGCCAACAGCTACGAGGATTTGGCGGTCCTGGAGAACATCACGTTCCATGTTCGGGACCTCTCCGAGGTCCTCGCCGCAGCAATATGGGCAGGCCCCCTGGATGTTCGGATGGGGGAAGGGTTGCGGGCGCCGTTGGGCAGTTGCTTGTCCGCAACGGCGGACGTACTTAAAGCATGGGATGAAGACCAGGCCGGGCCTGAAGTTTTCGACGCAGCCACCAAGAGTGTGTCCGCCCTCAGCGATGCGGTCGCCGCCGCCCCCGCCCTGGACGGCGGATCGCTCACGCCCGGTGCCACCGTGGCCCTAGATATCAGGCGGATCCTCACCGCCCTCCGGCGCCGGCTCTTGCCGGAGAGCAGCGCCGAGGAGGCGGTTTGAGCACCCCACCAGGCCAAGGGCCCGACTAGTGGTACCGTGCCGCGGGACTACTTGATGGGCTTCGTGGCTTCGATGGGGCCGTACATGAGGGTGGACAGCCCGGACTCCGGCTCGTGGTCTGGCGCCTCTGCGCCGTCATTGGCTTCGTCAGTGGCGCCAGCGTCTACCTGGTCAGTTGCTTCTGCCAGTTCACGATCCGTGGGCTGTTCCTCCACCTCGCCGAAATCCAACACCGAGCTGCGGTGGCGGCGGGCATCGGCCAGCTTGAACAGGCGCGCGGCAGCATGCGCATCGCCTTCCTGCGCCAAGAGGGAACCTGCGGCCATCAGGGCTTCGGCAGCCACGGCGTTCTCGCGGTAGTCCAAATATGCCCTGGCCGCGGGGTCGTCGGTGATGCCGTTGATCTGAGCGCTCACTCGGCTGGCGTCAGCCAGCGAGTATCCATGGCCCAGCTGGTAGACCTCGTGGTACAGGAAGCCATAGTTCTCCTCACGGAAGTCCATGGACTTGTCCAGGCGGGCCTTCAATTCGGCCTGCTCAGCCGGTGAGAGGTCATCGACCTCGAGCCCCAGCCGTTGTGCAAATTCATTCAAGTAGGCGGCACTGGCCAGGGGCATTCCACCATGTGGGAGGCGAGTATCAGGAGATTCCGGCTGCTCATGCTGGGCAGTGGTAAAGAGGGCAAGAAATTTTTGGATCAAGGTATTCAAAGGGTTCTCCATCGGTGAAAGCTGCCCTTCAATCATCCCAGCCTCAAGAGCGCCTGCCCGCATGGTTTGCAGTGATGCTCGCCGCAGTGCGCCCGGCTGCGTTGTTGCGCGCTGCTAGTGGCCGAGCAGCGTTGGGGCAGCGGCCAGCAGGCTCCGCGTGTAGTGGTGCTGCGGCGCCGTGAAAACCTGCTCGGTGACACCGGCTTCCACAACCTCCCCAGCACGCATGACGAGCACCTCATCACTCATGTGCCTGATCACAGCGAGATCGTGGGAGATGAACAGGTAGCCGAGCCCTAGCCGCTGCTGCAGCTCATCGAGCAGGTCCAGAATCTGTGCCTGGATGGAGACATCCAGGGCCGAGACCGGCTCGTCGCAGATCAGGATCCGCGGCTTGGGGGCAAGGGCGCGGGCGATCGCCAGGCGCTGGCGCTGCCCGCCGGAGAGCGTGGCGGGGTTGCGTGCTGCCAGCCCTGGTTCCAGCCCCACCATCTGCAACAGCTCGGTGATCTCCGCAGCATGGGCCCGTGGCTTGCGCGTGGCACCCAGACTGAGCGAGTCGGCCAGCAGGGCGCCGGTGGACAGGCGCGGATCGAAGGATGAGAGAGGGTCCTGATAGACGGCACCCAGCGATGCGCGGCGGGATCGCCGGGCGGATTCGGCAACGGAGCTCCACGGCGCACCGAAGAGGTCAACGGTTCCGGCATCCGGGGCAAGCAGCCCCAGGGCCATGCGCGCGGTGGTGGTCTTACCGGACCCGGATTCACCCACCACCCCCAGGGTGCGGCCGGGCAGGAGATCGAAGCTGACGTTGCGGACGGCAGCGAACTCGGCCGACTTACCTAGGGGGAAGGTCTTGGTGAGTCCGCGTGCCCTAAGCAGTGGCTGCACGACGGCGGCCGGCTGACTGTTGGGTGCCGCAGCCGTGGCGGGCGGCCTGGATGCGGAAACCCTGGCATCGGTGGCAGGGGAGAGCCGGGTGAAGCGGGGCTTGCCGGCGGGAACGGCAGCCAGCAGTGCGCGGGTGTACGGGTGCTGGGGGTCGTTGAAGATCTGTTCAGCGGTGCCGCGTTCCACGATCCGCCCGGCCTGCATGACGGCTATGGAATCGGCCACGGTTGCCACGGCGGCAAGATCGTGGCTGATCAAGAGCATGCCGGAG
This sequence comes from Arthrobacter sp. HLT1-20, assembly GCF_054510895.1. Classification (NCBI taxonomy): domain Bacteria; kingdom Bacillati; phylum Actinomycetota; class Actinomycetes; order Micrococcales; family Micrococcaceae; genus Arthrobacter; species Arthrobacter sp. HLT1-20. The sequence continues at coordinate 55,263 of NZ_JBTNDR010000003.1, forward strand.
CCGCTGTGGCGCAAGCCGCCCAGCAGAGCCATCACGGATGCGGCAATCGTGGCATCCAGGGCTGTAGTGGGCTCGTCGGCAATGATGAGTGCCGGGCCCAAGGCGATGGCGGAGGCAATCAGTGCACGCTGACGCATGCCCCCGGACAGTTCCCCCGAACGTTGGGACGCCCTGCGGACAGGGTCATCCAACCCCACAGCCTCAAGCAGCTCAATGACCCGCGCGGCTCGTTCGGCGCCGGATCCCTTGGAGTGGATTCGCAGTGCGTCGTCGATCTCCCTGCCCACGGTTCGCAATGGATCCAGCGAGGTCAGGGCATCCTGCAGGATGAACCCCACCGTGTTGCCGCGGAGGCCGCGCCAGCGGCGTTGTGAAAGGTTCCGGGCATCGTGGCCGGCAACGTCAAAAGTCCTGGCACGCACCAGGGAGCCGGGCCCGGCCAGGCCGATCAGGGACCTGGCGGTCACTGATTTGCCCGACCCCGATTCGCCCACCAGGGCCAAACATTCCCCCGGGTTGACCGTGAAGGACACGCCCTGCAGCACTGTGCTCCCGCCAAAGGAAACGTCCAGGTCCACCATTCGCACAATCGGTTCGGCCGCTCTCATCGTGTGCCTGCCGATTTTAGGGACCGCGACAACACTGTGGCCGCTGCGGCAACCAGCACAATGGCCAGGCCCGGGAAGAACGTCATCCACCAAGCCAGCGAGAGGTAGGTGCGGCCGGCAGAGAGCATGGTGCCCCATTCAGGTGCAGGAGGGGGCGCGCCAAGTCCCAGAAAACTCAGCGAAGCCGCCCACAGGATTGCCTGACCCAGGCCCAGTGTAGCCAGCACGGCAATGGGGGCGAGGGCGTTGGGCAGGATGTGGACCGTGAGGATCTGGAACCGGCTGCGCCCCAGTACCGTGGCGGCCTCCACCATGGGGGAGTTGCGCAGGGCAATGATCTGGGCGCGGATCAGCCGCGCGTATCCGGGTGCTGCAGTCAGTCCCACCGCCACAACCGTAGTGGCCACGCCGGGCCCCGCAAGGGCGATGAACACCAAGGCCAGCAGCAAGCCTGGCAGGGCGAACAGCACCTCCAGGAGGCGTCCCACACCATAGTCCAGCCACCGCCCGCCAAAGCCGGCAACGGTGCCCAGAAGCAAGGCCAAACCGAGTCCGATGGCTGTGGCGGCAGCCCCAATGAGCAGTGAGGGACGTGCGCCGTGGATGATGCGCGAATAAATGTCGCGGCCCGACTCGTCGGTGCCCAGCAGGTGCCCGGCGCCGGGTGCGGAGAACGCCTCTGCAGGGTTGATGGCCAACGGGTCAAACGGTGCCAGGAGATTCGGCGCAATGGCGGCCAGGACAAAAAAGAGCAGCACGGCTGCAGCTGCCGCGAGCCGACGCACAAAGGTGGCCGCACGCCGTCGTGCATGGAAATTCTGCTGGCCCAGCAGCGGGTCCTGCACCGGCATGCCTTGTTGGAAGACGCTCATGATGGACCAATCCGCGGGTCCGCAAGGTGTTCGGCAACATCGGAGACGGCCATGATGACCACGTAGGCGGCGGCGGAGAGAAGTGCCACGCCCGTGACCATGGGGATATCGCGGGACGTGACGGCGGCTAGCAGCGAACGGCCTAGGCCGGGGCGGGCAAAAATGGCCTCAACCACCACGGCGCCGGAGAGCAGCGAGCCGAAAGCCCAGCCGGAGAGGGCGATGGCAGGAAGGGCGGCGTGTCGGATCGAATGGCGCAGCAGCACGCCCACCTCCGATTCGCCGCGAGCCCTGGCCGACAGCGCAAAGTCTGACCGCTGTGCCGCCATCATGGTGTCCCGCATGACCTGGCCCAGGAAGCCCGCCAGCGGCAGGGCCAGGGTCATGACCGGCAGCACCAGGCCGGCCGGGGTGTTGGTGCTCACCGGCGGAAGCCAGCCCAGCATGGTGGAAAATACCAGGATCAGTACGCTGGCGAGCCAAAAGTGCGGCACCGCAGCAGAGACAATCTCCAGTCCCGAGCCAAGGGCCGTGCCCAGTGCACCGCTGCGCGTGGATAGCACAGCGAGGACAAGTGCCATGATCCAGGCCACCAGCAGTGCCAACACAGCCAGGACGAGGGTGGGTGGAAACAGCTCCGCCAGCACCTCAGCCACGGGGGTCTTCAGCGAATAGGAGGTGCCCAGGTCGCCCGTAGCCAGCCGCCACAGCTGGCCAAAGTACTGGACATACAGCGGCTGGTCCAAGCCGTACTGGGCCCTGGCCGCGGCAAGGGCTTCGGCCGAGGCCTGGGAGCCGGGACCGCCCATGATGGCCTCCGCCGGATCCCCGGGAATCAGCCGGATGCCGAAAAAGATGGCCGTGGCAACCGCCCACAGCACAAAGACGCCCCCGCCGAGCTTCCCCAGCAGCCACCTGACGGTTGACCCAGCAAGGTCGGGTGGTCGGGTGGGGGTGGCTGCGGATGTGCTCATGGGCGGGGGCGTCTTGTGAAGGGTTCTAGTTGCTCAGCCAGGCGTCAAAGAACGTGGGGGTGGCAACGGCCGTGGTGGCGCCCATGTTCTTCAACTTCTCCGCGTACAGGAAGTGGTTCTGCTGGTTGTACAACGGCAGCAGGTAGTAGCCCTCGAGAACCTTCTTCTGTGCCTGGGCGTACAGGTCCTTGCGTTCGGCCTCATCCTTGGTGGACCCAGCCGTGTTCAGCAGTGCGTCAAGGCTGGGGTCCTTGACTTGGGACAGGTTGGCGAAGTAGCCCGACGGTGCCGGGATGGTGGAATCGGAGTGGAAAAGGATGGACAGCACGCTGGGCCCAACCTTGGTGTACGGGGCGGAGACCAGGTTGTAATTGTTCGTGAACAATTCGCCGTACCAGCTGGAGAGGTCCAGGAGCTTGATCTTGATCTCGATGCCAGACTCCTTGGCAGTGGCCTGCATCTGCTCAAAGAGCGACTGTTCGGCGGGGATGGACTGGCTGGTGCTCACCGGGAAGGTGAGGGAGAGCCGGGTTCCGTCCTTGACCCGGTAGCCGGCGGAATCGCGCTGGCTCCAGCCCGCGGAATCCAGCAACTTGCCGGCCGTGGCCGGGTCGTAGCCGAACAGGGATTCCTCGGAGTAGGCCAGCGGCTCCACGCTGGACAGGGGGGAGTACGAACGCTTGGCGGTGCCGAAAAAGAGAGAGTCGATGCTGGCGTTGACGTTCACCGCGTGAACGAAGGCCTCGCGGACTTTGGCGTCATTGAACGGTGCCTTGGAGGAGTTCAGCTCAATGCGGTTGGCGGCGCCGGGGCGGGGTGCGTCCAGGTGCTTGATGGCTGTGTTCTTCTCAGCGGCGGCAATGGCGTCCGGCTGGGCGTTATCGATGACCTGCACCTCGCCGGCTTGCAGCGCTGCATAGCGGGTTGCGGCCTCTGGGATGAAGCGCCACGTGATGGCGTCAAGATACGCGGTCCCGGCGTGTCCGGCCTTGGCGTCTGGGAGCACATAGCCGTCATTGCGCACCAGGTTCACGGACTCCTGCTTCTTCCAGGACTCAACCTTGAACGGCCCGGTGCCCACGGGGGCTGCACAGTTCTCGGCCTGGGTGCGCTTGAGCGCGGTGGGGGATTCGATGGCAACCCACGGCATGGAGAAGGATTCGAGCAGTGAGTTGTCCGGGGACTTGAGCTTCAGCTCCAGGGTGCTGGCATCCACTGCCTTCATGGAATCAATCTTGCCCAGGGCCAGGTAGCCCGTGGATGAGGCGGTGTCCGGGTTCAAAAGGTGCTCAAAGTTGGCCTTGACCGCCGCAGCGTCCAGGGCGGTGCCGTCCGTGAATTTGATCCCTTCACGGATGGTCACCGTGCGGGTCAGGCCGTCCTCGGACACGGTTGATCCCTTGGCAAGCCAAGGGATCAACGTGCCGTCTGCGTCCTTGGTGTACAAGGTCTCCAGATATTGCGAGGCAACCAGTGCCTGCGGGTAATTGCCGCCAACGTGCGGATCCAAGCAGCTGGGTTCGGCGTCGCCTGAGGCGTACACCAATGTGCCGCCGGTGACAGGGGTGCCGGCATTGCCGCTGGCGTCCTGCGTTGTGTTGCCGGGTGTGCAGCCGGCGAGGACCAGCGCTGCGGCCAAGGCCGTGGCGGCCGGAACTAGTTTGTTGGCCAAGGGGCGAGCGTGAGTCATGAACTTCTTCCTGCAAACCGGTGACGTGAGTTGATGTGTGGGTCCACGCCGTCGGTTCCTCCACGGCCTGCGGCCACGAGGCACGCGTCTGCGGGCACCGCCATCAACCATAACCGCTGGGCCGTGCCTGACCCGGTGAAATGTGGGGCAGATCATAGGGGGTCAGGGCCGTTGTTGCCTTCCACGGTTGGTCAAAGTCGAGCCAGCCGGGCCCGGGCAAAGCTGTAGACCCCATACGCGCTGAGTCCCGCGCCGATAAGAATCAAGATGGACTCTCCGTAGGGCAACGTGGCAAGGGCCTTCAACGCGCCGTCAAGGCCGGAGGCATCTTTGGGGTCCAGCTGAATGGCGGCTGCCACGAACAAGATACCGATGGTAGTGACGGCGATGCCCTTGGCGATGTAGCCTGTCACCCCTAGGACGTCAATTGCCTTCCCTGAACTGCCAGCAGGCAGGTTGATGTCTTCATGGAACTTCTTCCGGGCACCCTTGTAAACAAGATAGCCGCCGATGCCGGCTGTGACGATTCCCAGCACTATCAGCAGGGCCTGCCCGCCGGGCAGCGAGAGGATGCTCCCGCTGGCTTGGCGGGTGCTGGTCGTGGAGTTCGTGGGTTGCCGGAGAGCCGCCGAGAGCGCGGTGGCGGCCAGGGCCAAGTACGCAACTGCCTTTCCAAATGACATCAGGCTGCGAACCCAACGCTTCGTCGACGTTGAACCGATGCCGAGCGCTGCTTGAAGCAGGAGCCACAACGCCAGGGCAGTGAGACCTGCAACGGTGATCCACAGCAGGATGGTGCCGCCGGGCAGTTTGTTCAGCTGGGCAAAAGCGCCGGACTGGTCCGACTCGCCGCCGCGGTGAAGTGCTATTTGGATGGCCAGGTACCCCATGAGCAGATGCATGAGTCCGCTGGCGGCGAAGCCTACCCTGGCGACTGTGGTCAGAGTGGGGTTGTTCCCGGCCGCACTGGCAGCCTTCCGGGCTTTCTGGCCGGCGTTCATGTGCCGTCCACCTGAGGCTGTGAGTGGGCGCCGAGCACCTGTTCGCCGGGGACGCGAACCGTCCTGGCAGTATCGATGGCCATGACCACTCCAAGGATGAGAAGCGAGAGTGTGATCGACGCAGCAGTATCACTGAGCCAGTGGTAGCCGAGGTAAAGCCGGCTTGCCACCTGGGCCAGGATCACCACCGCGGCAAGGGTGAACAGGAGCGCCGTGAGGTACTTTTGCTGGCGCCGGCTGGCGATCAAAAATGCAAGGATCAGCAGGAAATTCGATGTGCCCAGGACGTGGCCGGAAGGGAAGGAGAAGGTGGTGTCGGCACCGAACAGCATGAGGTCTACGGGTGGTCGGGGATGCTGGACAAGCCGGGGGATGGTTTGGGCCAGCAGCAAGCCGGTGGCCATGCCAGCGGCCAGCAGAACCGGGCGCCAGGCGTGCTTTGCCAGCAGCGTCCAGCCGATGATGACCACTAGGACGATGACGGGAAGTGCCACCGGGCCAAAGGCCACGGCCAGCACGATTGCAGCTGCCGTTAGTGTCTCAGACCGCTGGGAGATGAACCATGTCGCTACCGGCTGGTCAAAACGTTGAAGCCCCGATTGTGTAAGGACGCCAACCAGGAGAACGAGAAACAATCCCAAGCCCGCAGCTGACAGCGCGAGCGATGTCAGGTAGATCCCCCGTCTGGTGGAGGCAGGAACTAACCGCTCTTCCACCATGAACTTCTCAGACCAACCTGACGGTTGCCACCCATTCTGGGACGGTGCACGCTGCGTGGATTTCTCCTTGTGACTCATGCCATCCGCCTTCCGGCCCGTCTGGCGCACTAAAGCTGTGTTGCCGGGCTCCTGACCCTAGTATCGTCCCGTTTTGCTGCGTCGGGAAGTTCGTATTTCGTGGAAGGATGAAATCGGTGTGGCGGTGGCTGTTTTACTGCCCCTCCTCCGGTGAGCGCGTCATTCTGATGGTCAGCGCCAATGGTTCAACCGTGACGAGCAAATGTGTTGCCGTACCCACATGGTCGCCGTCGACCTGGAATTCCTGCGGACCGTCCAACGCTATTTCCACCGACTTGCCGGAGTGGGTTTGCGCTGAGCTGTTGCTGCCCCTGCCAAAGATTCCCGCGATGACGCGAAGCCAACCAAACCGGCCCCTGGGTGCCAGTACCAGCAGATCCAGGATGCCGTCGGTGACCGAGGCGTCCTCGAAGATTTCCAAGCCGCCCATCAATTTTCCACAATTTCCCACCATCACGCTGCGAACCCTGCGGTGGACGGTGGAGTGGCCGTCGAGCACCACCTTGGCTGTGACTGATTTCCCCGGCAGGTTCCGGATACCGGCCTCAACATACGCCAGCCAACCCACCCTATCCTTGAGCCCGTCGATGGTGTCGCCCATGAGGGCGGCGTCGTATCCCAGCCCGGCGGCGACCAGGAAAAACTGCTCCTCCGACCCGTGGTCAACCACAGCCTTGGCGACGTCGATCGCGGTCACCGTTCCACCCAGAACGCCCCTGCCGGCGTTGAGGGGGTCCGTGACGTCAATGCCCAGGTTTCGGGCCAGCAAGTTGCCCGTCCCCAGCGGCAACAAACCCATTGCCGTGCCCGTGCCTGCCAGAACTTCAGCTACACAGCGGACGGTGCCATCGCCGCCCGCGGCAATGACGACGTCGACCTCTGCCTCAAGTGCCTCCCGCGCCTGGCCTCCGCCCGGGTCCTCCTCGGTGGTTTCCAGCCAGAGGGGCTCAGCCCAGCCCGCGTCCGCGCACAGCTGGAAGAAGTCCGCCTTGAAGCCGTCGTCAGGGGACTTCATCGGGTTGATGACAACGGCGGCACGCTGGTCTGCCGGGTGTTTGTTCTCTGTCATGGCTGCCTTCGTGTTGGAGTGAATGAAGCGAGGGAAACGAAATGGGTGTTAGAGGAATCCGTGAGCCTTCAGCCGCTTTGCCAGTCCGGCCCCATCCGGTGCGGAAACCCAGGTCACGGCACCATGTTCTGTTGCAGGCGTGTCCTCGGAGGTGCGGCCGCCGGCGAGCAGGGCTTCACCGGGGGATAGCTGGCGGATAGCAACCGCTGCCGTCTGTACAGCGTGCGTGCGGGCAAAATCGGCATATATTTGAGGATCGTGCTGGCCGTCATCGCCCACCAGGAGCCACTTGATACCAGGGAATTCGAGTGCGAGCCGTTCCAAATTCCGGTGCTTGTGATCAGGTCCGCTGCGGAACCAGCGCTGCTGCGTGGGGCCCCAGTCGGTGAGCAACAGGACGCCGTCGGGATACAAGTTCCGGGCCAGGAACCGGGCCAGGGCGGGTGCCACGTTCCATGGTCCTGTTGACAGGTAGATCATGGGCGCTTGAGGGTTGGCGGCTAAAATCCGATCGTACAAAACCGCCATGCCCGGAGTAGGTGTCCTGGCCCGCTCGCTGACCACCAGCGTGTTCCACAGAGCCAGCAGCGGCCGGGGCAGCGCAGTCACCATTACAGTGTCGTCAATGTCGGAGACTATGCCGAAGGTGGCATCCGGCGCCACAATCAGGATCCGCCCTTCGACCGGGGCCGCAACTGTGCTCCGCAGGGAGATCGGGTGCCAGCCCGGGGACAAGGCTGCGTCCAAAACTACGTCCACGAGGCCGCCCGAGTCGGCGCGGACCGTATGGACAAAGCCGCCGACTTCAACCTCCACTTCGCTGTGCCGGATCGGCACGCTCGTGAAGGCACGCCAGCCACGCACGGTGTCGTTGGCGGCGCCGGGCTTCTTCATGAGGACTACTCGGGCGAGGATGCGCACCCAGCTGGTGCTGCCATAGCCAGGGTAGGCGACGATGGTGGGGACGGAGCCGGTGACGTTGGCTATCCGGGTGCGAACCCCATGGACCACGCCGGCCACGTGCATGACCGAGGACAGAAGAGCCAGCGCCGGGGGTTGATCCACGGCACCACCGTCTTTCCGATCGGAACTGTCGAGCTGGACTTTGCGTGTGGGCCGGGTCATGACTCTACTGTCCCACAAACCGGTGGCCCAGGTGATGGCCGATTAGTCCGGGCCGCTGCCAGTTCCGCGGACAAGGAGTACCAAAGCCGTGAAACACGCCCCCGAAGACTCGCCGGGTTGGTCCGATTGGCATCTAGACTTGCCAGACGCCAACAAAATGGCGGTTTGACCAGTTCGCGGTTGTAATGCATAATCTTGGCCCCGCTGCACTGGCATCGGTGGCCCCTAAGTGAATGTGCGCATAGTAGAAATGGGACAAGCAGTTTTGGATAGTCTGGGAACGCTACAGCCATTTGTGACTCCGACGGTGAAGCTCAGCCGGCTCTTCGGGTCACACGATGTTGAGATTTACGCCAAGCTTGACCTGCTTCAACTTGCCGGCAGCACCAAGGAACGGACTGCGAATGGGCTCGTTGAGGAACTGCTGGGCTCAGGCCAACTCCTTGCCGGGGGCACGATTGTCGAGTCAACTTCGGGGAATCTGGGCATAGCTTTGGCGCGACAGTGCGTGGTTCGCGGCGTCAAGTTCACGGCAGTGGTCGATGAGAATGCCAATCCTCTTGCCCTAAAGCTCATGGAGGCGTACGGGGCAACGGTGGATCGTGTGGAGACTCCCGCAGATGGCAACAAGTTGTCCGCTCGACGGCGTCGAGTCAGGGAACTGCTGGACAAGAACCCGGGCTCGGTGACCACCAATCAATATGGGTCCATGGCCAACCCGCGCGCGCACTTCACCACCACCATGCCGGAAATCATCGCCGGATCCGGCGGGAACCTGGACTACTTGTTCGTTGCCACCAGCACCACCGGGACTCTCCTTGGCTGCCAGCAGTACATTCAGGCGCACAACCTTGACACCAAAATTGTTGCCGTGGACTCCGTAGGATCCGTTCTCTTCGGCGGGAAGTCCGGCACGCGCCGACTGCCGGGGCTGGGCGCTGGCATAGTGCCGGAGTTGGCATCCGGAGCCGATCCGGACCTGGTCTTCCAGATCGAAGAAATCGACATGGTCCGAGGTTGCAGACTACTTGCACGCCGGGAGGGCATTCTGGCCGGTGCGTCCACGGGGGCAATAGTTGCCGCCATGCAAACGCTGGTGCCCACACTGGCGGCAGGTGCACGCATTGCGTTCATGGTCCATGACACGGGGGTGCCCTACCTGCAAACGGTCTACAACGATGATTGGGTTCGCTCCACGCTCAATCCGGAACCAGATCAGGGGTCCACGGCCGAATCCGACGATCTTTGGGGCAAATGATCCGCCTAGCCGTGATCGGCGGCGGACCTAAGAGTCTCTTTGCTCTGCTCGCGCTTCACGACCGGCTCACTTCAGCTTCGTCCCGCCAGATCACTGTCGATGTGTTCGACCCATTTCCTCCCGGCTCCGGCAGTGTGTGGCGAGGAGAGCAACCCGACATGCTGCGATTGAACGTGAACATGGGCATTGTGGATGCTTCCTCCTCACTCAGCAGTGAGAATTTCTCCGCTTGGCTGAGGCGGGTTGCCCCGGAATCACCTGCGGAGCAATACCCGCAGCGAGTGTTGGTGGGCAGGTATTTGCGGGAGCAGTTTCAGTTGCTTTCCCAGCACGGAAACATGGCAGTAGTTCACGCCCCGTTTGTTGTTACGGGGGTGGAACGAGCAGGCTCGACTTGGCGGGTGAGCGGCCCCTTCGGGTCACATCACTACGACGAAGTTCTGCTGGCTACAGGGCATGGCCTAGCCGACGCCGTTCCTTTCACGCCGGTTCCCGGAGCCGCAAATCAACACGCTCTGATTGGGGACTACTCGACTCTAACCACGGAGAACATCCCTGCGGAGTCAACCGTGTGGATTCGCGGCGCCGCCCTGACCGCCTACGATGTGGCGCTTCTGTTGACCGAAGGCCGTGGGGGCTCATGGCAGTGGCCCGGCGGCGACTGTCATGACGGAGCAGGGGTGCACTACCTTGCCAGCGGAGGTGAGCCCTTGCACATCGTTTTATCGTCTCGCAGCGGGTCACTCATGTACCCGAAGAGCGAATCAGTGCCTGAGCGGGTTTCCGCCTGCGTGGCGCAATACAAGCAGCCGCTGCGCGAGTGGGGCAGGCAGGTCCGTGACGAAGTGCCCGACTGCGGTGTTGGCCTCGCCGGGATGTGGTCGATTCTGCTTGACTGTGCTCAAGAGTGTGCCCACGTCATGGGGTCAACGGCGAGCGCCCTCTCGCTGTGGCGAACAGCCATGACTGGACGATCCGCAGATCCCGGACTGGATGCCGGGACATTGGCGTCAGCGGTGACGACCGCCGCAGGCTTGCGGGGCAGCCTGGCCGTCAATCACTATGCGGCACCGATCACCACAGCGTGGCTTTGGGCCAGGGTCTGGTCAGGGCTCTATGCGGACCTGGTGTTGGTGATGGACCGGTTGCCCAGGAGCAACCAGGCGCGGAAAGAGTTTGTCCGGGTCGCCCACAACCTGGAACGGTTCGCCTTTGGCCCGCCGGAGCTAACCGCACTTAAGCTAGTGGCGCTGTTCGACACTGGAATTCTTCGCCTGGCCACACCGGGGGAGAGCCCGCCCCACGGGGCAGTGTTGGTGGACGCCGTGACGCCGGGGCCAGGTGCGCTCCACACTGCGGCACCTGGTGGCCGCCCCAGCAGTGACATTATCGCTGGCCTCTTGCACAGTGGGCACGTCTCGGTCGGCGATGGCGACCGCGGATTGCTGACCGATGTGGATGGCACCGCCCTGGCCCGCGACGGGTCCAGGACTGAGTCGCTGGCCGCGCTGGGCCGTCCCTCCGAGGATCCGACGCTGGGCCACGACACCCTGAATCGGGCTCTGCATGGGGAATACAGTCTGTGGGCCCAGCGCGTCGCGGACCGTGTCATCGACCAATTCGACTCATAGGGAAATGCTGATGAACGAAAAAATGTACGGAACCGCCCCGTTGACTGCCCGACTCGAAACTTGGATGGAGGATCTACTGAACAGTCCTGCTCGCTGCCGGGAGTTGATCGACGCTTACGGTTCCCCCGTCAATGTTCATGAGTTCGCAGCACTTGGGAGCAATGCCCAAGAGTTGCGCACAGTGGCAGCCGCCCACAGCATCGATTTTCAAATCTATTTTGCCCGCAAAGCGAACAAAACGATGGGGGCGATCGATCAGGCAATCCGTGAGGGATGCGGCGTCGACGTGGCAAGTCTCAATGAGTTGCGCCAGTGTCTGGACCGCGGTGTGCCGGCGGAGCGGATTATCGTCACTGCTGCAGTGAAATCCAGGGCTTTGTTGCAGCTGGCCATCGCGTCCCGGGTGACTATCAGTGTGGATAACAAGGATGAGCTGCTAGTGGTCAGTGAATTGGCGGATGAGCGCGGGGAGAACGTCGAAGTGGCTCTGCGGCTGGCAGTTGCCCACCCCGCGATCCCGCCCACCCGTTTTGGCCTCCTCGCTGCCCGCTGGCTGGAAGTCCTGGGGGACACCGAACTTGCCTCCCGCGTCACAGTGGCCGGCATTCACTTCCACCTCAACGGTTACGACGCGTCCGCCCGCGCTCTTGGAATCAGTGAGGCGCTCAGCCTTATCGGCCAGTTGCGAACCATGGGCCACGAGCCAACGTTCGTGGACATGGGTGGCGGCATCCCCATGTCTTATGTGGATAGTGCCGAGCAATGGGAAAATTTCTGGTCCACGTTGGAACCGTTGCCCGCTGGCGATGAGACATTGACGTGGAAATCTGACAGGTTCGGCGCAACCGGGGGCGCCCCTGCTGCCGGGGTCTACCCGTACCACCAAGAACTCGTGCGGGGTGCCTGGCTGGGTGAAATACTCGGCTCCGTGCCCGAACCAGGCTCCGCGTCCATCGCCTCCTCGCTGCGTCGCGCGCAGATCCAGCTGCGCTGCGAGCCCGGCAGGTCATTGCTGGATGGTTGCGGCATGACCATCGCCGAGGTGGCGTTCACGAAAAATCGCAGCGACGGCGTGCCACTGGTGGGGTTGCACATGAACCGGACCCAATGCCGTTCCACGTCAGCGGATTTCCTGGTCGATCCACTACTGGTGCACCAAGGACAGCCCCGAAGGGAACGAACTTTCGACAGCGCGTTCCTCGTGGGAGCCTATTGTATCGAAGAGGAGCTCCTGCTTCGCCGCCGCTTCGAATTTCCGGCGGGAGTGGCTGCTGGGGATCTTGTGGCGTTTCCCAACACCGCTGGATATCTTATGCACATTGTGGAGAGCGCCTCACACCAATTGCCGCTCGCAGCCAACCTGCTGTGGAATGGTGCCGAGTGGGTGGCTGACGACATCGATCGGATGCCACTGTAGGCCGCACCAGCCACGGTGCCTTCTCAACGCGGTGAGTGTCAGGTTGGGGTGGTTTCACTGATCCTTGGTGCTCGCGGCGTCTTCGACGTAGGTCTTGCCATTTTCGTCTGTGTAGATGATGACATCTGGAACCGAACTGTTCTCGCGCGCTTTCATTGCCCGTGGAGTGGGAGGGGCGTCTATGGCGGACCACTCAGCGTCGCCGAGGACAGCACCAAGACCTTGTGAGTCAACGGTTGCTTCATCAGCGGCGATGGACTCTCCATGCCCCCGTGCAACCTCAGATTCAGGGGGGATGCCCCGCCCCACATCGGCAAATGTTCGCACGCCGTGGCGGTCCCAACTCACGCGGACACTGGCTGAACCGTCCACTGGCTGGTGCAACTCTGTCCTGATCTCACCCTCTGGTGCACCCATCTCCAGCAGCTTGTGCTGGTACGAGGCAATTAGCTCCGACAAGCTTTCAGGAGTCCATTCACTTGGCCTGATACGCGTTGAGATTTCTATTGGTTCGCCGTTGATCTCCGCCATGACAACCTCCTGTTACATGTGGCTCTTCCCTCCACGCTAGGGCAATGGGCTGGGTTGTCAACCACCCGTGTGGGCCTGGGCAAGACGCCGACCGGGGGGCCCGGAGTCCGGCGAGGGAAGATGTGGACAGTCCTTGGAATCAGGACTAGCATTCTCCTCATCATCCGCTGGTTGGTCATCCAGGCTCATAGAACCGTGACGTGCCGCCCTAGGTCAGGCCCCCATAGGGTGTGGCCGTGATTTTCAAGTAGTCCGGCAGGGCCCAACAGCGAGTGAGGCTGGGCCGAGCGGAAAGAGGCACAGAACATGTTAACTTTTGGGATTGAGGAAGAGTTCGTTCTGCTGGACCGCCCATCCCTGACGCCCGTCCCCCTCTCGGCGGATGTCCAAAGGGATCTCGCCGAGCGAAATTTTGGCAGCGAAGTTGTTCAAGCCGAGTTTCTGCGCTCGCAGGTTGAATTTGTGTCCCCCGTGTTCACAACGTTTGAAGAAGCAGCCCAAGCGCTGTGGAGCTTCCGCACAGCGCTCGTTGACTGCGCCGAGGATCATGGGGTGCTGGTGGCCGGCGTCGGTACGCCGTTCAACAACCCGGCGGGGCCCATGGTGACAGAGGACAGCCGCTACCAGGATATTGCCACCAGCATGGGCACATTGGCGCTCGAGCACCACATCAACGGTCTGCATGTCCACGTGGGGATACCGGACCGGGATGTCGCCACAAATGCCTTGAATTATCTGCGGCACTGGCTTCCCACCCTGCTGGCGATGTCGGCAAACTCCCCGTTTTGGTGTGGGAAGGACACCACATTCGCCAGCTGGCGTGCCATTGAGTATCGGCGGTGGACTACAGCCGGGTGTCCTCCAACGTTCATTGACGCCGCCGACTACGACAAGAGAACCCAAGCGCTGATCGGGATTGGTGTTACCCCGGACATGGGGTCTGTTTCTTGGTCCGCCAGGCTGTCAGATCAACAACCTACGGTGGAAATACGAGTCGCCGATGCCCAACTGGAACCCTCCACGACTCTCTTGTTGGCCTTGTTGGGACGTGCTTTGGTGGCGACATCAATGACCCAGCCACTGTCGCCGCCGCTGGCGGCCGGGCCGGAAATGCTGGATGCGGCGTTGTGGCACTCTGCTCGTCACGGACTCGGCGCCGAATTGGTGCATCCCCTGAGCAACAAGCTGGCGCCGGCCTCGGAGGTGGTTCGCTGCTTGCTGAAGGAAACCCGCCAGGCACTGGAGAAATCCGGTGACCTGGCCATTGTCACGGCCCTGGCCGAGCAGGTCCTTCTGCTTGGCACGGGGGCCGACCGCCAGCGTCAGGCGTTTGTCATGGGCGGTGTGGAAGGACTGGGTGCATTTCTGGCCAACGCCATCAAAAATGAGTCCTCAGTCCACCAACCGGCGGCTGGACATCATGGCCTAGGCCCCCCGCCGCCGGCCGGGTGAAGAGGTGCTCCGGGACCGTATCCACAGTGGATAGATACCCAGCATCGCCAACAAGGTGCAGCCGAACAGCACCGAAACTATGACAGCCTGGAATCTTCCCACAACCATGTCAAAGACCAGGGCAATGGTACCGACCACCAGTAGGCCAATAAGCCACAACGCGATGCGGACCACACGGTGACCGGAGGAAACCAGACGGTCCTTCATCCGCCGGGCAAAGAGTTCGCGGTGCATCGCCACGGGAACCAGCATCAAACACGTTGCCAGGGCTGCCAAAACCACATTGCCCAAGTACAGCCCGACGGCCATGGCATCCAAATCAGTGAACCTAGACTGAAAAGGAAGAGTCAGTAGGAATCCGGCAATTATTTGCGTACCTGTCTGCATGACTCTGAGCTCCTGCAGCAGGTCAATCCATTGGCGATCTCGCTGTTCGTCGCGGGTTTCGTTTCGCCCGCTCACAGCTTCTTGGCCGCCCGGGTTGGCAGCGGCCGATTCGGTGTCCATGATTCGCTTGATCTCCTCGCTGGGATCGGGTTGGACTGGCTAGGAATTCCGCAGAGACTCAATCAGCGCTGCTTTACGCTGCGTGGAGTATGCCTTGAGGCCCATCTCCTTGGCTTTGGCGCGCAGCTCGGCCACTGTCCACTCCTCATACGCCGGGGACTTTCCACCTTTGCGGCCCAGGGCCGATCTTCCTTCCTTGGCCGCAGCGTTGGAGATTCTTGCCGCTTTCTGTTGGGAAGCGCCGTCGTCACGCAATACCGCGTACAGGTGCGGATCCTTCAGGCTTGGATTCTTGTTGGTGGCCATGCATGAGCCCTTTCTGGCCCAGTGAACGGATTTACGCATCCCAATTCCCTTGGCCGCTGAAGCTTTGCAGCGTTGGTTGTGAGCCTACGCTTCCAGACACCGTGCCGATAGGCTCAACTGCAGCGGGTGCCGCGTTTCTACGGTGTGGGTGTTGCGCCGTTGACGTTCAAGGGTTTCCCGAGCACATAGCTGGATTCCGGTGACGCGAGGAAGACTTGGGCAGGCCGTCACCATCTTGCAGGGGTGTCCAGAGTGGTCCGGGCGGCTTCCGCAGGGGTTTCCTCCTCGGAAGGCAGGACAATGTCGCGTCGGCCCCTCGCCGCCGCAAGCACTGGCCACCGCAGCGCCAAAGCCGGCCCTGTGATCAGGGCTTTCCGGTCTAGTCCAGGTTCAGGTTGGTCTTGTTCAGGCTGACTGATGCCCGGTTAGTGCGTGACAGGGTATTGACATATGTGCTGGAGCTCGGTCATGAGCCATTCCACTCGCTTCACCAGCAGAATTGTAAATCTGCCCTGCCAAATGACTATTGCGTGGTGGGCGCAGCGCCGCCTTCATCGGCCCAGTCCTGTCCTACCGTGTCGTTGAGCGCCGGGTCCGAGGTGACATCCGGAAGCGTGGGCATTGTGGCCATGCTGGGAACATTTTGCTGTGGCGGAGAGCTTGCAATGGTGTCTTTCACTTTATGTCCGAGTTCACCTGCAACGTTTTTGAGTTGGTGCTCGACGCTGCTCACCATGTCTTGGACACTATCTGTTGCCCACAATGACTTCACAGACTTTTTCAGGTTTTCATAGCTTGTTCGTCCGGCTCTAGACCCCAAGATGTAGCCGGTGAGAACTCCTGCGGCAAATACCAATTTCCCCTTCATGTGTTACTCCTGACTTTGATTTTTTACTGCAATGGCAGCATCGGATGCGGGTGCTGTTGCTTGGTGGAAAGCTAGGCGGCAAGTCCCGGACTGTTTCCGGTACTTGCCGCCAGTTGGACGGAACCTGATGAATTATATGCCCTCTGGCACTGGGTCCTCACTCCAATGCCTCCATTGCCGATGGGGTTGACCGCCGCCTATCTAGGCACTGCTTTTGGAGCGTCCTGTGATGGCCCCGTAGACGCCGGCGACAAGCAAGCCGCCCACAATGGCGAGGATCCAGGATCCCAGATTCCAGAACTCCATCTTTCCGGAGCCAAACAGCAAATCGCCGATCCATCCACCCACAATGGCTCCGACCACGCCGAGGACCAGGCTGGTAATCCAGCCGCCACCGACTTTCCCCGGCATGACTGCTTTGACAATGACTCCTACCAACAAGCCCAGAATGATCCATCCGATGAATCCCATGATTCCTCCTTGAGTAAGTGGTGTTCGAAGTCGCTTTGTACACCCACGCATGGGTGGTGGCTACTGCTTTGCCGACTTTGCGGCGGCGTTTCCATGAACAAGTTCCCCGGTGGCTGTGATGGTGTCCCGATGGCTCGAAATGACTCCTTCGTCCACGATGTTCCCAGTGGCCAGAAGCTCAGCAGCCGCGGCCCGGCCTGCTGAGTAGTCATTCCAGTCCCGGGCCTGGACGGGAGCGCCGGGCAAACTGTTAAGCGACACCCCAAGCGTGGCAATGCGCGCTGCCGTTTCGGCGGCCATGGCTCGAACCGGGTTTCCGGTCCTTTGTCAATGATTCCCTGCAGCGCTGTGGGCGGCTATCCGGCATCAAATCGATCGCCGGGTTCATCCTGTCCGGACCCCTCGAGTGAACCGCGTCTGGAATTTCCTGAACCGTCCGGCAAAGAGTCGGTTGTGGATCCGTCATCGTGAGGCTTTTCATCCTCAGGAGCCGGCGTCCCATACCCGCCTGCCGGATTCTTCGAAGCGGAAGAGTCGGGAGAAGGATTCGTGTTCATTGTTGCTCCTTTGTTCGATGAATTGTAAGGATCATCGATGTAGGAATACTCAACTGCGCCTAACTTCACCCTGTCACTTTGACGTTTTGCCGTCAACCCTTGTCGAAGCGCCGAAGCTGTCGGCGGCAGCTATCGGCCGGAGCAGGCCACTGGATGGCGCCAATGGTTTCCGGCGCGTTATATCGAGCCACGGCTCACGGATCAAAAACCAAACTCGCCGTCTGGATGCAGGAATCCCCGGTTCCGAAGGGCATGTAAATGGTCGAAGAGTTGAGGCACGTTGAACCCGGCCGGGGTGGAATTATTCGGCGGCGGGCTGGGCAGGGATTCAGTTACTGGTCAGCAAACGGCCGAGCCATCAAGTCCGAGCGCATGCTGGTGCGCATTCGTGATCTCGCCGTACCCCCTGCCTGGTCAGAGGTGTGGATCGCTTCCCAAAACGATGCCCATATACTGGCCACGGGTATACTGGCCACGGGCGTTGACGATGCGGGCCGCACCCAATACATTTATCATCCGCGCTGGCGAGATGCTCGTGACGAGGAGAAATCCGTGCGATCCCTAGCCTTCGCGCAGCGTTTGCCAACAATTCGGCGCCGGGTCTCCATTGACTTGAAACAGACCGCGGACAGCCGACGCCGTGCGATGGCGGCAGGGGTACGCCTGATGGATCGGGCGGGGTTGCGTGTCGGGGGTGCCGCGTACGCCCAGGAAAACGGCTCCTTTGGGGTGGCGACCTTGCAACGGCGCCGCGTTGCTGTCCAGGGACGTGCACTCGAGCTGGTGTTCCGGGGAAATTCGGGCGGCGCATGGAAAGTCCACGTCACGGATGAACTGCTGCGGGACTACTTCGCGTCGATGCCGCGCACCCCGGGAACTGGTCCAGCCATCTGCAGTGCTGTGCGCGAGGGAAGACGCACACGCGGGGAGCCCATTTCCGACACAGAGATCAACAACTATCTTGGTGACATCGCGGGACACGGCTTTACTGCCAAAGACCCCCTCCTGGCAAGGCACAGCGGTGGCGGCGCTATCCCTGTCCCGGTCCCATCGTGCCGGAGTTCCCGAGCTTGAAGCAGTTAGTGCGGCAGTTGATGCAGCTGCGACGTGGCTTCACAATACTCCGGCCATTGCCCGGGAGTCTTACATCAACCCCCGCGTCATTCTCCTGTTCGAGCAAGGTGTGGTGGCCAACCCTAAAAGACAACCGGACAGCGCCGTGCTAGCGCTCCTGACGGAGTGAGGCGCCGTCAACTACAGACAACCTCCGCTGTGCGGCAGAGCCGGCGTCGAAGGAGTAGCACGGATTTTGCCCCTAGCCGGTGGTCCCGGTGGTGTTGTGCGCTGATCCGACGGGTTTGGATTCCGGCGATCCACGCTGGCGCAGATAGATGGACAGCACCACCATTGAGCCGACGGCCAGGAATTCGGATTGCCAATTCTGCAATGTCCGGTTCCAAAACTCCGGCGAAGCCACATAGCCTGCCCAGGTGATCGGGGCTTGCAGGTTCTGGAGAAGTTGTTCGTTGTAGGCGCTGGTTCCTGCCACGGATTGGGCAAACCAAGATAGAAAGAAGATCCCGCCCATCACCAATACCAGCGAGTTGGCATACAGGGGCTGGCGCCATCCCATGCTCCTGGCCCACACTGGGGAGTCGGGACTTGCGAACCCACCCACCAACTGGTCCCTGTCGGAACCGGGTCCCGCCTTGTCGAGTTCCTTGGATTCAGGGGAACCCTTCTGAACCAACCAGATAGTCGCGCTGATGTAGAGCAGGAACTGCAGGTATTCCGACTGCCAGTTTTCTGCGACGTCAACCCCAAAACTTGAGGAGAGCAAATACTGGCCCAAGCTGATCTGGTCGAGTCCGGCAGTGAGTTGCTCCTGGTTGAAGAGCGCGTGGCCGGTGAGCGCCTGGCCCACAAGGGCCGCGATAAAGATGATGCCGAAGAACAAGCCCAGACCATTGTTGTGCAACCAAGTCCTCATCTCACACCCCTACCAGTGAAGCCAACCCAGGGCCAAGATAAATGCCAGCCCAAGAATAACGATGAACAGATAGCCAACGAAGAGAGCTTTCATTCTTGGTCGCCCCCAATGTCACAGTCGTACGGGGAATTCGCCACGGGCTTGCAACCGGCGGCAGCCACGAGCCACCGCGTGCCGGATTTCGTGAGAAACACATGCTCGGAGCCAAGAGCGACCAAGGCGCTGCGGCCAAATACTTGGCTTGTTGGATGGGGGTTTGCCCGTGCATCCACATCAGCCAGTGCCGCTTCGCCGAGGCCTTCGGGACAAGAACCACCAGCATCCTTGGCCACGGATTTGGCGGTCGTTGGCGCCATCAGCCCACAAGCCCCCACTAAATCGTGGCTCCTCACTGCTGCATAAAACGCCTGAGTTGCTTGAACGGGGCCCCCGCCCGCTGGCACGCACCCAGACATCGTCGCGATCAATAGGGCAGAAGCAAGGAAGTGCAACAGTATTGCTGGCTCGCCCATCGCATGCCTCCTTTGGCAACTGAGATTCGGTACCGGGCGCTAAAGAAGTTGCGATCCACCGGCTAACACCTACTTTAAGCCCACCGGCGAATGGCATCTAGGGTGCTTGGACATTGACTGCCCGGGGTGTCGAAGGGTGCAGCCGGTGATTGGTGGGGATGCAATCGCAACTATTCATCTGCCGGCCGCCAGGTGGTGGAGGCATAGGCTGTCCACCATGGAGACATCAATGCGGGATGACGGTCCGGATGCCAATCACCGACGGGGATCCGGGGTGAGCGATGCAACCGTGCTGGCCCTGGGGAAACTTTCTGAGGCTTTGGAGGTGGTTGAGCACGCCCGCGGATACCTCTACGGATTCCATCGGCTGACGGGCACGGCCGATCTGGCGCTGGGGGAGGCGGTTGATCTTCTCAGAACGGCTGGTCATGAGTCGCTGGCGGACTCCCTGGGTCAACGAATGGTGGGCAGGAACGTCATCAGTGGCCGTTGGACGTTTCAAATCGTTGAAGACTACGACGACGGCTACTACGCGGAGTTCAAGGAGGCCGAGAAGCAGGCCCGCCTTGAACTGGTGGAGGGGAAACGCCACCTGTACGAGGCAGAGATGAAAGAAGACAGAAGGTCCCATGGCCGGGCTCATCATCAGGCCCTACCGAACGAACTGGATGGCCTATAGAAGTGTGGAAATCTGAAGACCGGTAAGAATTGGCGGCACGGTCAACCGATGGTCAACGGCACTGCGGGGGCATCAAAAAGACCCCCGGGTTGGGGAGCCTCGCAAGGAGGTCCGTCTCAACCCGGAGGTCTATTTGAGTCGGCAGGCCGGTAAGCGCTACTTGCCAGCCCGGCGTCGAACAATCAGTAGGATGCCGCCAGCAACGAGCAGAACGACCGCAGAGCCCACAATCAGCAAGGCGCCATTGGCACCGGTCTGCGCCAGACCCGGTGACGCGGCTGCCGTAGCCGTGGATGAGGCCGTGGCGTTTGCCGTGGCGGAGGAAGACGGTGAGGATGAAGCGGACGGCGCCACAGTTGCCGCTGGCGTGCTCGGAACCACTGCGGCATTCACCGTGACGTCCACGGCAGGTGACACCGCGTAGGCAATGTTCTCCGCCACGATGGAAACTGTCATGGTGTGGACCCCGGGGGCCAGGCCCGTCACGGGCAAGGCGGCCGTGCCGTTGGCGGCCACGGGAGCCTGACCAAGAACTGTGCTGCCGTCGGAGAAGATCGCCATGGGGGAGCTGACCGCCGGGAGCAGGGACACTGCCGCCGCGAGGGTGATGGTTCCGCCTGCGTCCACAGTGGCCGGGGTTGCCGTGAGTGCGGCCACGGGTGTGGGATCGGTCCAGCTGATGGTTGCCTGGCCGTTGAACAGACCGGCCGGCCGGGCAGTGTCCGTGGCAATGGTGCCAGCTGCTATCCAACTGGAGCCGGCGCCGCCGCCACCGCCCGACGCGCTGCATCCTGATGTTGCAGCAGTTCCCGACGCGCCACCCAGGCCGCCAAGATAGCCACCGCCACCGCCGCCGCCGGAACCCAGGACCTGCGTTACGGGATCCGCCACCGACTGGCCAGTGCCGCCTGCCATGGTTGCCGACTGGCCACCCAGGCCGCCAGCCACAGGCGGGCAGCCTTCGTCGCCGCTGGGTCCGGGGTCTCCGTCATTGGCTGTTGCCAGGGTGGAGGAGCCACCCATGCCGCCTTGAGACACCGAACTGCCGCCGATGTTTCCCCCGGCACCGCCGCCACCGCCTGCGATGGCCAGCAATGAGGAGGGGCCGGTGCTGGAGGAGGCCATGAACAGCAGTGTTGCCGTACCGCCAGCTCCGCCGTGGCTGAAGATGTCGCCGGCAGGGTTGGTGCGCAAGGCGGTGAAGCCTCCAGCGCCACCCGGTGCCTGCTGGGTGCCGGCCGAACCGGCAGCAACGTTGCTGGCATCGTTGCCGGCAAAGCCCGCCGAAACGCTGAGCACCTGACCAGGCTGCACGGGCAGCTCGAGTGCCAATGCAGCCCCCGTTCCGCCCGGGATGCCATTGTCATCAGGGAGGCCGTTGGGCTTGGTCTTGCCCCGGTTGGCGCCACCGTTGCCGCCCCACAAGGTGACCTTTGCAGAGGTGATGTTGGCCGGGACTGTCCACGTGGACGCTGCCCCCGCAGCGAAGTCAACGCTGTGGGTCACGGGCACGTAGGGTGCCGGAGCACTGCCGGGGGTGGGGCCGGCCAAGGCGGGGCCGGCAACCAAGGCCGCTGCCCCGAGTGCTGCGATGGAGGCCGCCAACATTGCTGCGCGGCGGCGTGAACTGACAGGGAACAAGGAACCCTCCAAGGGTGTGTAGATGGCACACCTCGTTGGCGCCCGTCCCAAATTCTAGCGGGATCCCCGCCGCGCCAGGGCCAACATGTCTTCGGGGCGTCAGTCTTCAGCCGCACCCGCCCACCATGACCATTGATTTGCGTGGGGTGCTGTGAAAGCCTTGGGGGTAGTCGCGCAGCCGGGGCGACGGCGGGCAAACCGGACGGAGCACTCCATGGGACTCATTCACATAGACCTGTTCACCACCCTCGACGGCGTGGCGCAGGCGCCCGGCGGACCGGAGGAAGACACCGATGGTGGCTTCGCCTTTGGCGGTTGGCAGGCACCCTTCTTGGACGAACGTGTTGGTGAGCAGATCGACGCCGGAATGGCGGGGATGGACGCACTCCTGCTTGGACGGCGGACCTACAGCATATTCGCCTCGTTCTGGCCCTTCCAGGAAGAGGGCGTGGACTGGAGCATCGCACGGCTCTTCAACAGCCTGCCCAAATACGTGGCCTCACGTCAGCTGCTGACACCGGAATGGGCCAACTCGACACACCTTGGCCCGGACACCGCCGGTGCCATCCGTGAACTGCGGGATCGCCACGAGAACATCCATGTCATCGGCAGCCTCGACCTTGTCCAAACCCTATTCGCCGAAAGACTCTTCGACAGGCTGACACTCTGGGTGTACCCAATACTCCTTGGAAGCGGGAAAAAGGTTTTCGCCGACGGCGTGATCCCCAGCAACATGGTGTTGGTGGAGCCGGCGGTGACCTCGCCAACGGGCACGGTGATGCTCCGCTACGCGCTCGCAGACGGCATGCCAGGGGTGGGGGACATGTCCAGCGGTGACCGCTCAAACACCACAAGCTGACTGTGATCGGCAGGGATTGGTGGATTAAACTTTTGACGTGATCATTTCCGGCGGCGGGCCACCGCGATGATGCTGGCCAGCGAGTTGCGGCTCCACCAGGTAGACGTGCTGGTGCTCGAGGTTTCGGCGGAGCCGAGCCAGGCGGTCCGCTCGCTGGGACTGCACCCGCGCAGCATCGAGATCATGGACCAGCGTGGTCTGCTGGGCATCCCGCACCCTGTCACCGACCGCCTGCGCTCGTCCCGGCTGGTGGGGTGCGACGGCGGCCACCGTGGCCGAGGGCCATGTGGTTCCACCCACCCTTGAAGAGTTCCAGGCTCCATTGATCGCCCACGCCGGCACCGACTTTGGGGCCCGCTCACCACGTTCGCTAACTCGCTTCAGCGACGCCGCCCGGCTGGCCGAGCGGTACAGGGACGGCCGGGTTATTCTCGCTGGCGATGCGGCACGCGTCCACCCGCCGCGGTCAATGGATGGGCCTCGGAACGGCTGTTGGATAGTTACCAGGATGAGCGAGGTGATGGATTTGCCGGACGTCAGCCGCTTCCTTGCTGAGAAGACCAGCGGCACCGGAATCCGTTATGACTTTGGAGCAGGGCCGGAGCTGCTCCGTTGTGTACCCCGGTGGTTCGGAGCCGCTTCGGAAGTTGGCCGGGACGCATCTACTTAGCGCTGGCTAACCGTTCAGTCAGGTGTCCTACCTCGTCGTAGCTGGATCAGGTCCTGGAACCCAGTAGCACCGCGCAGCGGATCCTTTTGGTTCGTGTCAAGGCGCTTGGGTGTTCCGTTGGCGGCCCCCTGCGGACACATCCTTGTAACATCAGCGTTCGGCTAGCATTCAAGGACAGTGAGTGGGCTACAACCATTCCTAAATTGGGGGAACAATGCAGATCAAAGTAATTGCAGTAGCCGCATGGGTCATGACTGGCCTCATCGGCGTACTTGGGTTGAATGCTGCCACCACCATTTGGTTCTACATGGAGCCGGTGGTCGATACCGTTCCGGACCCCGCTAGCTACTATGTTGCCGTCACCGTAGGATTGCTGGCACTGCTCTTGAGTCTGGCTGTCAGTCTCGGCGCTACGATCCATGTAACCCGATGCGAAGCCATCCCCAATGCGCAATCAGCCCAATGTCACTGATCCCAGGCTGTCCCGACGGGCGAACGGCTTACGGGACTTCCAAGCGACAATCCGGGCATCTACCTACGGGACGACGAAACTGGTCCGGCAGCGAAGAAGAACGCTTGCAGGTTTCGGATTCGGAATCGTATTGCCCGTGGTTTCGACGTGGTCACGCTAGTTGTAACGACGGTGCTTGCGCCTTGCACGGCGAAGCACCGGGCTGTGCCCAGCCTGTTTCGTCTATTTGCTCGGTTTCCGGGCGACGATCGTGTACGTGCAAGGCACAAGATCACGTTCGGATTCCGGCCACGCGAAGCCGTCCGAGACTTCGACCATGCGGGAGCTGAACTTCCATGGAAGCGTCGCGCCCTCGTCGAGACGAAGGATCTGCAGCCCTACCCCGATGAGGGAGTTGAGGATTTCGGAGAGGGGATGGGCCCACTGGAACGTTCGGGCGTGGGCCACTTTGCCGTCTCCCGCGTAGGTGGACTCGTCGTCCCACACCTGTGCCTGGCCGTTGCCAAAGTATGGGTATCGAAGCCGCAGTCCGTCGGCATGCTCATCAATGGCATAGAGGGAAGGATGCCCGTCACGGATGTAAAACGTCCCTCCGGCTCGCAGGAGTCCCGCCACTTGGGCCGCCCAGCGGTCCAGGTTGGGAAGCCAATTAATGGTTCCTATGCTGGTGTAAACGAGGTCGAAGTCGCCATCCACGGCGGCACGGGCGTCGAGAACGTCGGTCTCGACCCACCTCGCTTCGAGCCCCAGACGATCCGCCAGCCCGGCTGCTGATTCCAGGGCGGAAGGTGAAAAGTCGACGCCGGTGACCCTAGCCCCTGCCCGGGCCATTGACAGCGTGTCCGTCCCGATGTGGCACTGGAGATGGCACACGTCCAAACCCGAGACCGTGCCGTCCGGCAGGAAAGGCGCGAGTGCTGCCAAGTCGGATCGGACGACTTCGGTCAGATGGTCGGGATCGTCCAACTCGCTGATCGCGTACGCCGCTTCGTGCAAGGGGACCCGGTCCTCCCAGTTGTCGAGGTTGCTCGCGCGCGCAGATTCCCAGTCGATTGAAATTTGACTATCACTCATGGTGTTCGATTCTATGCCCAAGTCAGCAGCGATTGTTTTCCAACTATCAGATTGTCAGGGAGTCAATTCCTTGCAGTGTCCGGTAGAGCGTTCCTTGATCAGACGCCTCTCTGGCCCAGGTCTTCGCCGGCTGCGAGAATCATTTTCCGACGGCGAACGCATTGATTGTCCACAGTACTCTGCACTGAGCTAGCGCGCCCGGAGAAGGAACCTTCTGCGGGACACCTGCCGCTGGGAGAAGTCTGACTCCCGCTGCCGATCAGGTTCTTCTTCATTGCGTAGTTGGTCAACTGCACACCGACCATCACAGGATGTTGTTTTGCTTCGACGACGAATCCTTAGCGCTCGAAGAAGGGGCGGGCCGTAAGACTGACATCGGCGGTCAGCTCTGCCAGGCGCTCTGCGCGCGCGTGGGCCTTCACCTGGGCAAGCAGGTGGCGCGCTACCCCGAGCCGCAGGAAGCGCGGGGACACGAACGTCATGTCAATACACCCTTGCGAATCTACGTCGGAGAAGCCTGCTGGTTCCCCGTCCACGGTCGCCACGTAACTGTTCCGCGCGTTCATCGCGGCATGCCAGGTGGATAGTTCTCCCGCTTCTGGCCGTGCCCACGCCTGGATCTGCTCCGGCGAGTAATCGGCGGCAGCGGTCTCGGTCACTGCGGCAGGGAATATCGCCATGGTGTCTGCAGCATCCGCGAGACGGTAGGAGCGAATGGCAACTACTGGCACATTGAGGTTTATTTTCAAGTCCACAGAACTAGCATCCCACTTTGACTGACGATGACCACCCGGCGCTTATCGTGCCCTTAGTCGAACCTTTGGCGGGCGCCGATTCTACTCGTCGTACTCCACATCAGCGAAAGCTCTGACTTCTTCGCGAAGTTGCTCCGCGATGCTGGCACCTTCCGCATTCCATGCCGATTCGTTTTCAGGCGAACTCCAGCCACTCTCATATAGTTTCTCGGCATCCCAGACGTCGTACCAAGTGCGCAGCCGATGAGTGAGGTTCTGGGACAGCCGAAAGCCTGCGGGATCCATTGTGTATTTGGTCGGTCGCTCGGCGGTGCAGTTCTCCCACAGTGGCCACTGATGGCCACAGTCAGGAAACAGGCGAATGATGCGACGGGCGGAGTTCTCTGACATGACCGAACCCTAACTCGGTTTCACCCTTATAAGGGAGGACCCGGAAGAAGACGGCAATGCCCTGCCAGCCGTTGACCAGGTGACGGCGGATGAGTTCGTCACAGGAGTTCCTGGCCTGCCCCATCCAATTTCGGACGTGATCCGTGTGTACAAGCATCGAGCCCTGGACGATTAGTCATACCGTTGGAGGGACGCTCTACAGACACCGGGGGTGACCAAAGAAGCGGATGCATGGGGGCAGTCAGCGTTCGTAGACGTTGCTTCGATGACCGAGGGAGATTACTGCGACAACGAGGATGTTGTCGTCAACCGTGTAGACGATGCGGTAGTCCCCTATACGAACTCTGAGGCCGGGATGCCCTTGGACGGCTTTGGCGCCGGGTGGCCGTGGATCCTCCCCGAGAAGCGCAATCGCTCCACGAATGCGGTCGCGATCCTGATGGTCAATTCGTTTCAAAGCGCGAACTGCGGCAGGTCGCAACTCGACTTGGTAGGTCATACCCAGCCCAGATCGGCTTTCACCTGAGCCCAAGGGATATTGGGGCCTTCCTCTGTCATCGCCTCGTCGAACGCGGCGATATCTTCGACTTCTTCCAGAGCTTCCAGCATCCGCTCGTAGCGCTCAGGGCTGACAACCACGGCGGCCCGCTGACCGCGGCGCTCAATGAACACCGCTTCGGTTTTAGAGCGATCGATGACGTCTGAAAAGTGGTTGCGTGCGTCTGCGACACTGACTATGGACATGGACTTATTGTACATCCTATCCCTTGAAATGTACATGAATCAGATTCTTTGATAGGGGGAAGTCATGCTGATCGCGATACTCGCTGAAGTAACGGCATATGGGACAGGAGTGGTTCCTCTGCGTGGTGCGTCGTCATCGTGGGGTCAAGGGGCCTCTGAATGTCAGTCCGATACGATCGTATTCATGGATTGGGTTGCGGGGACAGTGATGGCTTACGTTGACCGGTGGGGTATCCAGCCATGCGGCGAAACGGTGACCACATCTTCGAGCTGGTTAGTTCGCGGTCGCTGGCATAATCGAGAAGTTATGCTCAAGGTGGCTCGTGTCGCCGAGGAAGCCCGCGGTGGCCGCGTCCTGGCCTGGTGGGCAGGCTCTGCCGCGGCTGACGTGTATGAGCTCAGCGACCAGGCAGTCTTGATGAACAGGGCGGACCGGCAGCGGGATCTGGCCGACATGTGCCAGGCAGGTCGTGATGATGAAGTCACTCACATCCTTTGCGAAACCGTCGCCGCCCTCCACGATGTGCCCGCCCATTTAACTGCACCTGCTGATCTCGTGCCATTGTCCCTGTGGTTTCAAGATCTCATCTCGCCAGATGATGCGCGGCCTCATACAGGCTCCATTGCGCGGGCGGCAACGATGGCCCGGGAGTTGGTTCAGGCAAAAACGGGGACAGAGGAACACAGGGTTCTGCACGGGGACGTCCACCACGGCAATGTTCTTGATTTCCAGGGCCGTTGGCGTGCGATTGATCCAAAGGGCTTATTCGGCCACCGCGCATTCGACTATGCCAATATATTCTGCAACCCAACCACAGATGTGGCACTGTCCCATTTCAATCGCCGCCTGAACATCGTCAGCGAACACTCCGGATTCGACATCGATACGGTGCGGTCGTGGGTCATCGCGTGGTGTGCTCTTTCGGTCACATGGACCGACCAAAGCGGTGGCCAGCCATGGACGGCCCACGCCATTTTGAGCGAGTTTGCCTAGCCCGGAACAGGTACGTTCCGAACGCTGAGACGCGTCCCGCAGCGGAACCTTGAACGGGACAGTCGGCGGGCTTTCAAGTTGTTGGTGAGATTCTGGCGCAGAGTTTGAACTTCGAGGTCTGTGCGGGGCGGTGACGCCTGGCAGCCTTGGGCCTAGCTTGTTTTGGAGGCAGCTAGTGTTGCCGAGTTTGTTGCTGCAGCTTTCAGGATGTCAGCGATGCGTTGGAACTGGGAGTCCTGCTGTTGGACCAGGGTCGTGACGTACTTATCTAGGATCGTATCCAAAGTGTTGTGCAGCTTTGTCTGGTCGCGGCAGATAGCGTCGGTCACGGCTATTTCTCGTTCCTTTTGGCCGCCGGCAGTGGTTCCTGCGTTGACTGCCTGCCAGGGCCCTTCGAAAGCGGAATATGGGGTTTTCGCCATGCAGTCCTTCCACCCCTTGATGGCTTGGGTAACATCTGGATCCGTTGCAGCGGCGTGGCTGGCGGGCGCGAGGATATTCATGGCTGCTGCGGTTGCCAATCCGTAGTTTTCGGTGTTTCCGTAGATGGTCTTGGCGGCTTGGAGTTTGCAGCCGCCCAGGAATGTGAATGGTCCCGTGGTGCCGGCCCGGACTAGTTGGCGGGTGGCTTCGGTGCCGTTGAGGGCTTCGAGGAAGGACGGGTTGGCGAACAGGTCACCCTCAGGGGTGCCGGGTCCCGGTTCGCCAGGGCCTTGAGCCTGCACTGATGAGTAGCCGCTGTTCTGGGCCGTGGCCAGATCCAGTCGGCCGATGCCCATGGCCCCGTTGAGATCAACAGCGGCTCCTTCGGGTGCGGGTGTGTAGTCGAATCCGGCAGATACAAGGCACTCATGAATGGCTTGGCTGTACCCTGCCTGGGCGATGGTGCCCGAGTTTAGCAATGCCTCTGTGCTGTTGGTGATGCCGGCGATTGGCGCGGGAGATGCGGTGATGCCGGGTCCGGGGATAGCGGAAGCGCCGATGACGGCTGCGGTTCCAACGGCCAGAACGGCCAGGGAGATGATGCGCTTATTCATGGTGACTCCTGGTGCTCGGTGATGCTCGGCGGAATGGTTGTTAGGTCAGTAGACCGTTTTGGTGGGCGAAGGCCACCAGTTGAATGCGGTTCTTGATTTGGAGTTTTGACAGGATGGAGCCCACATGGGACTTCACGGTGGCCTCACTGAGGAATAGGTTCGCGGCGATTTCGGCATTGGACAGGCCTGTGGAGGCTAGCCCGAAGACGTCTTTCTCCCGTTCGGAGAGGACGTCAATGGCTGCAGGGTTTCCCTGATTGGGGCTGGTGTAGTCGCGTAGGAGTTCGTTGGTGATTGATGGTGCGATCACTGAATGACCCGAATGGACTGTTCGAATGGCCGCTAACAGGAACTCTGGCGTTGCGTCCTTGGTCAGGAATCCCGCTGCCCCGGCTTGGATGGCACGGACTACTGCTTCGTCGTGTTGGATGGTGGTGAGGACAATGACTTTGGTCCTTGAGGATGACTTGGAGATGCGAGCTGTCGCTGTGATTCCGTCCATCACGGGCATCCGGATATCCATCAACATGACATCCGGTGCCGAGTCCTCCGCGAGCTGGACCGCGGCTTCGCCATCGGTGGCTTCACCAATGAAATCAATGTCGGCTTGGCTGCGCAGGATCATTTTCAGGCCCGCACTGAACAGCGGCTGGTCATCGACCAGGGCGACACGAATGGTTGGTGTGCTCATGAGTGATTCCGTTCAAGGAGTGGTGCACCGATGGAGGCGCTGACAATAAAGTGGGTGTCGGTGGAGAAGGCGTTCAGCCAGCCACCGCTGGCGTTGGCACGGGCAGCCATTCCGAGAATGCCCCGTCCGGAACCGGTACCCGATGCGCTGGCTGCGTTGCCCGAAGGCTGCGCTGCATCGGCTGGGAGTGTTGATTCAATACGCACGATGACACCGCCGGGATGCCAATTCAAACCGACGTCGGCCCCGGCGTCACGGTCTCCGTGTTTGAAGGCGTTAGTCAGGCTTTCCTGCACGACCCTGTGGACGGCAGGCCCATGCGGTTGGACCAGCTTGTCGGGGCTGCCCTCTTCTGAAAGGCGGACGGTCATGCCGGATCTGGTTAGTCGTTGTGCCAACAGTGCAATGCCGCTTGTTACTGCAGCGAGGGACAGATCAGGTTTGGTGTCTTCAATCAATCGTCGGGTTTCCACTAAGGCGCTCCGTGCGGCTTCGGCGATGACCGTGGCGGCGGCTTCCACTGATTCTGGTTCGGTGCGGTGGATGTAGCGGATTCCTTCAGCTTGAGCGATCACGACAGCCAGGGAGTGAGCCAAAACGTCATGCAGCTCAGCAGCTATTCGACTTCTCTCCTGTTCCACAGCTAGAGCCGTGGCCGTCTCACGAAGTCGGGCTTCAGCTCGCAATTGGGCTCGGCGGCTGGCCGAGGTGGCGCTGACAGCAACAGCCAAGGCCCATGCCCCCAGGTTGATGGCGGCAAAAGCTCCCATAATCAACAGGCACACCGTGAGGCTACGAATCATGCCGCGCCCGTAAAGGTGCGTGCCGAAAATGAAGTTGATCCACGGCCCGTCTTGAAACCACGACGCGGTGGCAGTGGCCGCCAACAGAACAGCCGACACCGGGGCGACCCATCGGAGTGGACCGCGATACCCCAGTGTGGCGAAAAAGACCACAAACGGCACTGCACAGTACGGCAGTACACCGGCCACGAGAATCGAGGGGAATACGCCAGCGGCCTGGGCAACTAATGCGCAGCTAGCAAACGCAAGTGCCACGAATGGGATCGTGTCCGCCACGGCAATGGCCAGCGCAAGAGCGAGCAACAGCGCACTGTTGGCATTGAATTGCCGGTCTTCAAGGACCGACAGCCAAAGCACTAGGGCGGCAGCGCAGCATGGCGCGGCCAGGAACCTGAGGCGAGGACGAAAGCGGAGGATGCTGGGCATAGCTTCACACTATGTGTCGGGGTGACTTCAAATGCACTGAAACCGTGCAAGTTCCACACTTCGGATGACTAAGTTCAGACTTGCTGATGAGGACCAATCATCAGGGGAGACTGCATGAGCGGAGGGCAAGTGACTCGAGTCTTTCGGCGGCCCCGAGAATCCACCGACCAGCCAAAATACTGTTCAACTCGCCCCGAGTGCTGGCCCTCACATATCCTGCTAGACCACCACGGAGAACTGACCATATGCGGAACCTACTGCGGGACTATTCGGGTGGGTGTGTGCTGTTGCCTCACTGTCAGGGTGCATCTCGGGGCCTTCGTTGAAGGCGTGTCGGTATTGGCTGGGGGTGAGGGACGTAGTCTTCTTGAAAATTTGGCGGAAGTTGGCTCCTGTTCCCAGTCCGACTGAGGCTGCGATCCGGTCGATGGGGGCTGCCGTTGTTTCCAGTAGCTCTTTGGCTCGTTCGACGCGTTGCAGCGCGAGCCATTTCATGGGGGTGGTTCCTGCATGGGTGATAAATCTGCGGGAGAGTGTTCTTTCGCTGAGTGCTGTCGCGGCGCTGATGTCCGCGATGGTGACGGCTTCGTGCATGTGCTGGGTTGCCCATTCCATGGCGGCTGCGACGTCGGTTGGTTGGTCCGAGTTGCCGTACATGCTCCGGTGTTCAATGAATTGTGATTGGCTGCCTTCGCGGCGAGGCGCTGAAACTATAGATCGGGCTGTCTGGTTTCCCTGGGCGGCGCCCCAGTCGCTCCGAACCAGGTGGAGGCAGAGGTCGATTCCTGCTGCGACACCGGCTGATGTGAGCACTTGGCCGTTGTCAACGAAGAGAACATTTTCATCCACGGTGATTTGCGGATAGAGACTGGCCAAATCGGCAGTGGAACCCCAATGGGTGGTGGCAGAGAGCCCGTCCAGGATTCCGGCCTGGGCCAGTGCAAAGGCGCCCGTACAGATCGAAACCATCCTCGCCCCTCGTTGATGGGCTTCGACCAGTGCATCCAGGACATCGTCCGGGAGCGGATCCCGGGACCTGGTGAATCCGGGAACGATCACCGTGTCTGCTTCACCGAGCAGGTCAAGCCCCCTGTCCGGGACCACTGAAAACCCGCCCGACGCTGGGACCGCCTGCCCGCCTGGGGAACACGTGGCCACGTCGTAGAGGTGTGGTGAGTTCCTTCCGAAGATTTGGATGGGAATGCCAAAATCCAGTGCAAGGACCTCCGGCAGTGCTAGGACCGCGACCTTGATCCGACCAAGGTCTTTCGCGGGATCAGCACTGTTTCTGATCAAAATGTCTGGATTCTTGTGCATAATGGCTATCCAGCCACTGGTGGGCTCGTTTGCCCAATGGAATTGTGGATTCATGACCACACCACCTCTACGCTTTCGTAACCTACTGATCCGCCTCATCGCCGCCCAGGCCTGCTACTACATGATTGTCAGCATCGAGCTGACCCTTACCGGATTGGTGGGAATGTCTCTGACGCCCATCCCGGCATTGATGACTCTTCCCTTGAGTCTGATTGTTGTGGTCGGAACGGCCTGCTCGTTCCTTGCCGGTCATGCGGCCTCCCGATTTGGGTACCGGCCAGTCATGATCGTTGGGGCGCTCGCGGCAATTATTGGCGGGGTACTTTCGGCGATCGCCGTCGCCTCGCACTCATTCACCCTGTTTTGCGTGGGGGCTGCCTTGACCGGCGGATACAGGGCCGTGGGCGGGTTTCTGCGCTTTGTCGCCTCAGAATATGCTCCACCGACCAAGCGTGAACGCGCGTTAGCGCTGGTGATGTACGGTGGGATCATTGCAGCGGCACTGGGGCCCTTCGCCGCCATCGCCGCCGCACAAGTAGGCGGGCAGCCTTATGTGGGGTCCTGCCTGCTAATAGGACTCCTGGGAGTTCTCGCGCTTATCCTTGCCGCGTCCATGCCACCAGCAACTGGCGCCGTCGTCGAATACAAACAGCCGGCGATCCAGATTCGAGAACGTGTCGCCAATCCGCAGTTTCAACAGGCAGTTCTTGTCTTGGCCGGTTCCGGTCTCGTCATGACGCTCCTCATGGCCGCAGGCCCGCTGGCGAACAACCATGCAGGCCACGGCTCTGCCATGGGAGCAACAATGATCCAATGGCACCTCATAGGCATGTTCGCCCCGTCCGCGCTCAGCGCACTATTTCTCAAGAGGTTTGGAACGCTCATGACCAACGTCGTCGGGTGTTTCATTATGGCCAGTGCGTGCGTCATAGGCATGATCTCGAGCACTGGATGGGCCATGACAGCAACAATGATGCTTGTTGGGGTTGGCTGGAACGTTCTATTTGTTGCCGGATCGGCACTGCTGCTCCAGTCCTATCCCCAAGGGCGGGGAGCGAAACTTCAAGGCTTCACTGACGGAACCACCGCCGCCATCTCAGCAACAGGGTCTTTCGCAGCCGCCTCGCTACTTCAAGTCCTGGGCTGGAGCGGCATCAATATCTTGTCACTCGCCACAACCGTGGGCCTCCTGCTCCTAGTCGTCCGGTTGACTATCCGAGCCAGCAGATACAGTTCTCCCGGGCCAATGCAATCGTCGTCCTTAGTCACAGTCGACAGCTAGGAACACTGAACCTAGTTCCGCCAACAATCCGCAATATTCGCGCCACTTTGGGTTCTAGCTCCCAGTCTGTCATCAGCAACTACTTAAGAGCCCAGTTTGGGGAACCCTCTGCGGGACGGCTACTCGAAGTAGATTGGCCATTGCTGTGACCACGATGCCGGGTCGTGAGACGCCAGCGGCTTACTGTCCGTTGGCGTCAATTTCACGCACGCGTACGCGAACAAGATCTTCGACCAGGCGGTTCGTGCGGTTCAGCGCACGGGGTTCGTGCGAGAGAGAGCCAGCGGTCGCGCGGCCTCGGTGGGTGCCTCCATCCTAGAGAGAATCGGAAGACCGGGGATAGGAACGCAAGCACCGCAGCAACGATGCGGTGCGGTATCGACACGGTCACCGATGGGCGCCGGAACTCTCTAGTGGGATCGTCTGGCTGCGCTAGTTGTGCAGCGGTCTAGAAAGTACAGGAAGCGTTCTACGGTCACGCCTTCTAGGGTGAGCCCGAATCTTGTCCTTGACCCGCTCGTCAGTTTTTTCGCCAAGGTTTCATCACTGGGGGAGGCATTCAGGATGTACTGTGCGAAATCAGGAGTGAGGTACTTCAAGTGCTCGGTACGGTAGGCGATCTCATCGCCGGCTGCGTATCCGGTCGACTGCACGAATTTCACGGCGTATCCGTATTCCGCCGCGTGTAAGGCTTGGGCGACGAGCAGCAATCTTTCGACAGCCGGCTTGGTGTACCTGCAGTTAGCCGCCTCGGTGAGACCGATCGGGGCCTCTAGGTTCAGAGCAGCCCAAGCGAGCTGAATGATTTCCGTCATTGAAGGTTGGAAGGTGATGAAGTCGCGAATATACCTTTCATCGGAGTAGCGGTGGTGAAACGTCCGTATGAACTCTTCGAGGCCGCGAGGATACGGCTCCACTGGCATCTGGGGATCCCCGAGGTTGCTTCGGAGACCGTGCGCCTTCGCGAATGGACCATCACGGTCCAGGTCATTCACGAAAGTGTGGAGAACATCCATTGAGAAAGTTGAGAAGTATTCAATTCCAACTTCTAGTCGTTCCCGTTCCCACTCCTGTCGACTTCTGAGCCAAACTTCGGCCTTGCGATAATGCTGCTCCGTTAGTCCCAGTTCGGCTCGGCGGCTCGGAGGAATCGCGGCTCGACCTTCGGCATCGAAACGAGCCTTCGCTTCTACCCGCAGTTGGAAGTCCCGTCGAGCGCGTTCAGCGAGGTCAGCAAGTATGTCGTCCGAGCCACATGAAAAATTCCCCATAGGAATAAAATAACAAGCGGGCGCGAGGCTACCGTGCACTGGCTGCGTGGCGCTAGGGCATATATTCAAGAGCTGCCCCCGAACAATACGCTGCTTACCTCGTCAACTCCGATGGTTTCGAAAATAGTTCGAGTTGCCACTACCTGGCGGCTGGATGGGACGCCGTACCGCCAACCGATCCTGCGAATTAACCGCCATCGTTCACAGCCGCAGTTTCAACAATCGTCATCGGAATCACCTAACCGCCAAACCGAGCTGCGAATGAACCGCAATTCCGAACTAGCAGTCACAGACGAATCAGTCTGATCATCCCGAATTGGCTGCGGCCGGATAAAACTTCTGCGTTGTCCCGTAAGCCGGTCGTTCACCGGAGCGTGTGCAGACGACTTCTGAAATTCTCGAAAATACGTCTTTCCGAAGGCCTCAAATACCCGTATACCGTGCCCGCAATTAAGCCCGGTGTTATTCCGATATCGGAATAACACCGGGCGATGCAAAGGGCATAGTTGATGAACTCACCCGTCGCGAGGTCAGGCTCAGCATCGGGGGCTCCACCCACGACCCCGCCCATCCCGTGGGCCGGCTCCCTTTCAATGTTCTGGCCATGGTTGCCGAATTTATGGCAGACCTGATCCGGGCACGAACTCGTGAGGAGCTGGCTGTCGCCAAAGCAAGGGGCAAGTTGCGCGGAAAGCAGCTCAAGCTCTCCAAGGCACAGGAGAAACACTTGGTTTCTGTTCACCGAGCGGGAACACACACGACTGTTGAAATTGCCGAACGTTTCGGCGTAGCCCGTTCCACCGTCTACTGTGCCATCAAACGCGGCGGCGAAGCCGCCGCTTGGATCCACAGAATTTCACCGTCCATGCCGCACTCAACACCGGAACGTCCTGAGCGTGAATTTCCGTACCGATCTACCGGACCCCGATAACTCCGACTATCATCACGTGCACATACTCGCAGCTGGCAATGACCTTGGCCAGCGTGCAAGGAGCCTGCCCCGGATAGTTGATGCCTGCCAAGATTCCCAGCGACTCTCGACGCCCTTCACCATGGGCGTTGGATGAAGGCCCTGGTGGATTGCTGAAGTTAGCCAGGCAACGGTTGCAACCATCCCGGACGCTTTCCGTTCCACTGTTACGTGAACGAACCCCGGTGGCACATCGCCAATTCTGGCGCATGCTCCACTGGCAGCGGTTCCAGGCGAAGACGGCCCGAAATGATGGGTTCAATCTTTGGCCAATTCATTGTTCTGGTACTCCACTCCTATTGCCCGCATGTGGAACCTCCGACCTCCAATGCCTGCTGCCCTTAGCTGATTGCAGCCGGCCCGGTCGCGTTGATGCGGAGCCTATTGCTTGGCCCGACGGTCAGCTCGGCTTGCCCACCAATGGGCAGCGTCATGAGCGGCGATGTGTGCCCGAAGTCCGCGTTGGCTAGGACGGGGACACCGTTGAGGCCCGGCTGGGTGCGGATGATTTGATCCAGAAGCTCGCGGGTCATCCGGCTTGCCTGTTGGAAACGACCAATGACCAGTCCTGTGATACCACTGGCGTCAGGCACCTGCAGGAGAGAGGTCAGGTCACGAGCGAATGTCGCCGGATGACTTTCGTAGTCGTCCTCAACGAAGAGCATCGCACCATCCAGTGCAGGCATGTGGGGCGTCGCCTGCAGCAGATTGAGCGTGCACAGATTGCCGCCGACGATGCGGCCGGACGCCGCGCCCGGCTGAAGCCCCCACCAACCGTCGTTGGCGAGAGGATTGCGGTTGTTCTGGTCAAGGAACCAGTCGTCGTCGGTCCATACCGTGGCGGGTTTCAGGTCCATGGCTTGATTGCCAAGGAGGGTATCAGCGAACCATTGTTGCGTTTGTTCGAAATGGTCCCGCATCCCAAAGCTGGACCAGTGTGGTCCGGAATACGTTACCAGTCCGGTGTGGGCGAGGATGGCGTTCTGGAGCGCTGTGATATCGGAGTAGCCGCAGAAGATCTTTGGATGTGCAGCGATCAGGTCCCAGTCCAGATGCGGAAGGAGTTCATTGCTGTTAAAACCACCAATCACTGACAGGATGCCTGCCACCTCTGGGTCCGCGAAGGCCTCGTGAATGTCGGAGACCCTGGACTCAATCGAGGAAGAGTCAAAGCCGTCGCGTTCATCGATGCGCGAACCGTAGGAGATTCGCAGACGCATCTGGGCGAACCGCTGTTCGATCAGGTTGCTGTGATCATGTTCGGCAACCATGGCCCGGCTTCGGGCAGGCGCTATAACGCGGATCAAATCGTCGGGCTTGAGCTTCGCAGGAAACGTGATGTTCATATCAAGGACGCTACTGGAAACGTCGCAGCTATTTCCACCGGTGTCCGCTATCTGCCCTCAGCCACCGCCTCAACGACGGCTTGGAATGCCGGGCTCACCTGGATTGTCAGGCCACCATCTTCTGTCATGTGCGTGAGCTGCTCGTAGCCCCTGCCGTTCCACCAGAAGACGTGCGGACTGATCGGCCCTGCTGAATCGCTGTATCCCAGTGCGGTGAAATGGGCCATGGCGTTTACCGCTGCGACGACGGTGGCGTCCTTGATGATGTGCCAAACAACTTGATGTCGATTCGGGATGCTCATGAGCCAGCCGAAGTCTTCCCGGACGGACTGACCTGTG
Organism: Arthrobacter sp. HLT1-20; assembly: GCF_054510895.1. Lineage (NCBI taxonomy): Bacteria > Bacillati > Actinomycetota > Actinomycetes > Micrococcales > Micrococcaceae > Arthrobacter > Arthrobacter sp. HLT1-20. The sequence continues at coordinate 92,659 of NZ_JBTNDR010000003.1, forward strand.
CGTTCGGAGGGCTTCCCAGCCGCCGAACTTGTCTGCGTGGCCACGTTCGCTGGGGCAAGGTTGTCGAACGGATCGGGCGCATTGAAGCTGGCCAGCACTCGTTGAAGATGCTTCCGGATCACACCCCGCCAAGCACGCCGTGGCCGTTCGTGGCAGGCAGCGGCGACATTCCAGAAACCGAAACGGCGTCCGGATGCATCGACGGCATGGCCGGGGTGCATGGTGACGTCGAGCCCTAGCTCGGCGAAAACCTCGTGCACGGTTTCTCTACATTCATTCGCGCCCGATTCGGTGAAAAATGTGAGCTCCGAATCGGGTGCCTCTGGTGCGGCAGTCTTCCTCTTGAAAATGGCCACGACACACCGCTTCGTTGGGGCGGTCAATCGAACGGAGTCGGGAGTGGCCGCCTGATCAAATCCTCGGTAATTTCAGGGTCCATGGATGAGGATCGAAGCAGAACCCGTTCTGCGATTCTTCCTCAATCCGGTTGTGGCGCATGCCGCGACGCCCCCGTCTTGCCACCATGACAGTCCTGAGCCCCTTCCTCTGGTGGCGCGGGCTTGGACGAGGAATGGGCCAATGCGGCAGGATCCTTACTTGCGTCCCGTGAAATGCTCCATGGACTTGTACACGCCAAACACGCGCCCAGCCACCACATCCCAGACGGCGATCGGCAGGATTCCACGTAGTGCCGTGCTGAGTTTCACCGTCCACGGCATCATCAGCATGGGGGTGCCCTCCTTCATGGCCCGCCACACACGCTCCGTCACAGCCGCCGGTTCCATGAGCGGGGTCAGGAGGGGGCCGCGGGCGCCCTCAAACATGCCCGTCTTGATGTAGGAAGGACAAAACGTTGTCACCTTGATGTGGTGGTGGCCGGCCTGGATCAATTCCAGCCGCAGCGAATCGCTCCATCCGATTGCCGCCCACTTGGAGGAGGAGTAGACGCTCATCCGCGGGTTGGCCAGCAGGCCGGCCGCCGAAGCCACGTTGACGATCCGCGACGTCCGTCCGCCGTCGATCATGGCAGGCAGGAATTCCCGGGTGACGTGCATCAGGGCCAGGGAGTTGATGGCCATGGTCGCGGCGATGTCGCTGCGCTGATCGTGCTCCCAAAAGTACTTGCCGCGCACAATGCCGGCGTTGTTGATCAGGATGTCCGGGGTGCCCACCTCGGTGCGCACCTTCTCCGCCGCAGCCTCAATGTCCGCCAGCTTGCTGACATCCACCACGTACGTGTGGATCTCGGAGCCGCGGCCGCGCAGTTCGGCGGCTGCCTCCTCCAACAGATCGGCATTGATGTCCCACAGGACCACCTGGGCGGCGCGGTCCTTGACCGCCAGGTGGGCGTACATCTTGCCCATGCCCATGGCGGCGCCGGTGATCAGGACGGTTGCATTGGCGAGGGATCCAATAGTGCTATTCATGGCTGAGTCTCCAAAGGTGTTGGGAAAAGTTTGCCCGGGTTCATGATGCCGCCAGGGTCAAGGGTGTTTTTGATGCCGGCCAGGACCCTGATGCCCAGGTCCCCGATTTCGGCACCCAGGTAGGGCACATGATCCAGGCCGACGGCGTGGTGGTGGGTGATGGTGGCCCCGGCCGCCACGATGGCGTTCGAGGCAGCCTCCTTGACCCGCGCATTTTGTGCAATCCCGTCTTCCTCGAGTCCGGCCAGGAAGGTGAAGTACAGGGACGCGCCGTCGGAATAAACGTGCGAAATATGCGTCTGTACATAGGCTGCCGCGCCCCTGGCCTCAAGTGCGTCCAGGATGGCCTGGCGGACACCTTGATAGGTGGTCTCGAGCTGGCTCCAGGTTGCCGCCGTTTCAAGCGTCTCCACATAAACGCCGCGGGTCAGCAGCTCGTCACGCAGGTAAGGGCCACTGAAGCGGCCGTGCTCCCAGGACTTCCCCGGCAGCGGACCCACCGGGATGCCCCCGGCGCGCCGCAGGATCCGAGCGCTGCGCCGCATGCGGGCCCGTGCCTGGCGACCGTCGCCTTCCCAGACAAAGAGGGCAAGTGCCGGACTTTGCTGGCCGCGGACCGTCAGGTAGCGGGACAGCAAGCCCGTCTTCCAGCCGCCCAGCCTGAAGGTCGACGCCGTTTCATCAGTGTCGCTGAGCCGGCAGACGTGCGGCATGTCGCCGCTGCGACCGTCGTGGCGCAGCCGCCGCATGGCATCGGCCCCGGCAGCAAAGGACGGGAAGGACCAGGAGCCGTACACCTTGTCCCCGGGCGTGGGGGAGACCTTGACGGTGACCTCTGTGATGACTCCCAGTGTTCCCTCGCTGCCCACCACCACATCGAGCAGCTTGGGCCCGGCAGCCGTGCCCGGTGCCAGCGAGCCGACGTCGAACGGGCCTGCGGGGGTCTCCAGGTGCACGGTCTTGACCAGATCGTCGGAACGCCCATAACCGGTGGACGCCTGGCCGGCGGAGCGGGTGGCCACATAACCGCCCAGCGTGGCTTCCTGGTGGCTTTGCGGAAAATGCCCCAGCGTGAAGCCGTATGGTTCCAGCGCCGCCTCGATGGCCGGGCCCCTGATGCCGGCCTCAAAGGTTGCTGTGCGGGTGACGGGGTCCACGTGCAGGAGCCGGTTCATGCGCCGCACGTCAAGGGTGATGACGCCGGCAAAGCGGCCACGCAGTGGCTCCACACCGCCCACCACTGACGTCCCGCCGCCAAAGGCCACCACGGCCAGTTGCCGCCGCACACACAGTTCCAGGAGGTGGTGCACTTCCTCGCTACTGCCGGGGAACACCACGGCGTCGGGAGCCTCGAGTGCATCCCCGCCGCGGCGGCGCAGCAGGTCGGGGGTGCTCTTGCCGCCGGCGTGGAGAATGCGCTCCACAGCATCCGTGGCCACGTGTTGCGCGCCCACAATGGCCCGCAACTCATCCAACACCGTCTCCTCCAGCGCCACCGGGCCCACGCGTACCTCGGACAGGTCTACGGGAGGATGAACGGCCGCGACGCTGGCCAACTTCAGGGTGCGGCGGAGAAAGTCCAGGGCGCCGGTGCCCAGGGGCCGTGCGCGGGCGGGGTCACCCCAACCGTGCCAGACGGAGCGGGAAATATCTTCTGTGAGATTCGTCACCATGAGATACAGTGTGACACATGACGTCACAACGTACCAATGTGCAGCTCGATGACACGCTTCTGGCCGCAACCCGGGACTCGGTGGTGCTCCACGGTGTCCGGCGGACCACGGCCAACGACATTGCCGAGCGTGCCGGCATCTCCCGCATGACCTTCTACCGGCGCATGGGATCGGTGGAGAATGCCGTGCTGGCAACGCTCACCCATGAGTTCCGCAGCTATGCGAACAGCGTGCGGACCGGCACGCCCACCGGCACGGGACGGGAGCAGCTGGTGCACTTCGCGGTGGAAAGCGTCCGGGTGTTCGCCACCTCGGCGCTGCTGGCGTCCATCGCCGAGCGCGACCCGGAATTCCTGATCCCCTATGTGACGGACCGGTTTGGTGCCAGCCAACAGCTCATTCTTGACCAGCTCCGCCTGCTGCTTGATGCCGGCGTGCAGGATGGCAGCGTCGAAGCCTCCAGCGTCACCGCCACCACGGTGTTGCTGACGCTGCAAGGCGTGGCCCTGTCCTGCCGGGTTCTGCTCAAGGCGGACGCCTTTGAGGACGCACTGGCAGAGCTGGCCAAGATGCTGGCACGCTACCTCACCCCGCAGAACACCGGCGCACAGCAGAATGGAGCATAAGGATGGCAAACCTCAGTTGGATCAATGATGAAAGCCGACGGCGCGCGCTGGAGTATGTGGACGCCCACACGGTGGACGTGGTGGTGGTGGGTGCCGGCATCACCGGCGCCGGGGTGGCCCTGGATGCCGCGAGCCGCGGACTCAGCGTTGCCCTGATCGACAGCCACGACTTTGCGTCCGGCACCAGCGGCTACAGCTCCAAACTCATCCATGGCGGGCTGCGGTACCTGGCAAAAATGGACTTTGGCGTGGCCTGGGAATCGGCCATGGAACGGCGCTGGCTCATGAGCACAATAGCCCCGCATCTGGTCCGCCCGCTGGGGTTTGTCATCCCGGACGCCCGCAGCGCCCCGGCCTGGGAGGGTGCGGCGGCGGGGCTGGGTGTTCTCATCTACGATGCCCTGCGCAGGCTGTCCGGGCTGGGCAGCAAAACACTGCCGCGGCCCCAACTCCTCTCCAGTCAGGCGGTGACGGCCCTGGCCCCGGCCCTCGATGCCACGGCATTGCGGCGCGGCTATCTCTACTGGGACGGACAGGCCGTGGACGACGCACGGCTGGTGCTTGGCGTAGTCCGCACGGCGGCCCGGCATGGGGCCCACGTGATCCGTGACGTCAAGGCCAGCCGCCTGACGGCGACCACCGTGGAGGCTGTGGACACCCGAACGGGGGAGCCCGTTTCCCTCCGGGCGCGGGTGGTGGTCAACGCCACCGGCGTGTGGGCGGCCACCTTCGAATCCCAACTGACAGTCACCCCCAGCCGTGGCACGCACCTCGTGGTGCGGGCCGAGCGTCTGGGCAATCCCCATGCAGCTCACACGGTGGCCGTCCCCGGCCACTTTGGCCGCTACGTTTTTGTGCTGCCGCAGCCCTCCGGCGTGGTGTACATCGGGCTCACGGATGAGGAGGACCACCTGGCCGACGGCCACCGTCCCCTGGTTCCCGAGCACGACGTCGACTTCCTCCTTGACATTGTCAACACCACCTTGGCGGTGCCCCTGGACCGCAACGACGTGGTGGGATCTTTCGCGGGGCTGCGGCCCCTGGTGGAGGCTGCCCACGGGGCTGGTCCGGATGGCACGGCGGACATTTCGCGCAGGCACCTGATCCGGGATGTCCCTGGAGCTCCCATCACCGTGGTGGGCGGCAAAATGACCACCTACCGCCGGATGGCCCAGGATGCCGTGGACGCTGTGGTGGCCCGGTTGGGGATCGACGCCCGGTGTCGCACCAAGACCGTGCCGCTGGTGGGCGCCGCCTCCGCCACAGTGCTCGGAGCGATGGACGCACCGGCCCGGCTCGTGGAAAAATACGGCACGGAAGCCGCTGCGGTGCAGGCGCTCCAGCGGCAGGATCCACGGTTGGCGGAGCCCTTGTTTGAGGGGACGGAGATCACCGGGGCGGAACTGCTCTTCGCGGTGCAGGCCGAGGGTGCCGCCAGCGTGGCGGACCTCCTGGATCGGCGCACACGCCTAGGCTTTGTTCGGGCTGATGCGGCCATGGCGCAGGCGCGGGCGGCGGAGATCCTCGCACTGGCAGATTCCCGCTCCGGACTGGAGCAGGCAAACGCTCGCAACGAGGCGGGGCAGTGAGTGTGGCCGCGGGCTGAGCACGCTGCAGCTGCAGGGGCAATGACACGATGAGGCGGCTGGGCTGGCCAACGGTCGCCCGTGCTTTGGTGTTGCCAATGTGGGTTTTGACCGGCTCGCCAATGAATGTTGCCATGCTGTCCGGCTGAATCTAGTCCCTTTCACGTACCTTTATAGTGAGCTGAGGATCCGTCAGCAGGCCTCGGCCAACGGCGGCCTGCTCGATGGGTTCCATCTGGGCATCGCGGGCATGCTCGTCGTGACCGCCCTTCCCTCCATGGCGGAAATTGTGCCCGCGGCAGTCAAGTTGCTTGTCCGCACGGCTCGCAGGCCCGGTACTCCTGAAAGTGTCGTCAGGGGCAATCTAGATGTGGTTAGGTTCTGGTATTGGCCTGGAACTGACTAGTGAGCTTCTTGATTTGTGGGCTTTAGTCGATGATGATGTGGCCTTGGGGGCTAAGTAGTCAGGAACGACTCGGGCAGGGTTTGCTGTCTTTCTGAAGTTCTTTCAGCACCATGCCAGATTTCCAGTCGGGCGTGAGGATCTTCTGCTGGGAGCGTTGGACTACATTTCGGCGCAGATTTCTGTGCCGAAAAGTGATCTGAGTCCGTATTGGGGTGGGCGCTCAATCAAATTCCATCGCGCTGAGACTAGGTCTCATTTTGGGTTTCGGGAGTTTACCCCTCTTTCTTAAGCGACCCCTAGCAGCGGGGGACCCACTTGCAGATCAAAGGCAGGAACGTCTTCACGCCACTCTTCAGGCTGGAGGATCTTTCGGCGAGCTCCCCTGCGGGCGCCAGTGCAATATGAGTTTCTTCAACGACTAGCGCCCAGCGCGGCGTGGTGCCCGCTTCTCGTTCGGCTGCCGCCGCCCAGGCTGTTCCGCAGGTTCCAGCTGAGTTCAAAATGCCGAATCCAGTGGCGATCTGCTCCGCAGGGTCGTACTGCTGATAGCCAGTGAGTTTCAGGGCGGCTGTTCCTGCGTCGTACACGCCCTTTGTGCAAGCCCATACTGCGCGACGGACTGCGGAGGTGCCCGTTAGGGCTTTTTTGAGAGCGGACTCACCCGTCTTGGTGATTTGCTTGAGCAGGAAAGCATTTGCAGTCCATGCGGCACTGAACTCCGGGTGGATTGCCCACTCGACAACCTGCCGTGCTGCATTGATACTGATTGTTTCCTTTGGGACCATGAATCTGTCTGGGGTGAGACTATCGGTAATGGTATGGAACTCGGTAACGGTAGGGGCCGGGGATACGGTATCGACCTTGGCAGTAGACTCCGAATAGATGGCCCAAACCATGTCGCTGTTGTTGGTCAAGGACATGCTTCCCGCGTCGTCGCCTAAGCATGCAACGATGTCGTCGAGGTACTCGACTTCAGCCGGGTTAGTTGTCTCTGTGGCAACTCGCTCGGGCCATTTCGAAGTGCAGCCGCTGTCATGCGCAGGGGGGCCGCTGACGTCGCATGCGGTCAGCTGCGCCGCGATGACTAAAGTGAGGCTTGCGGCCAACAAGCGTGCGTTCCTGACGAAACGGGGACTGGCCGTCGTCCCGGGTCTTCCATTAACGCAGATACAGATCATGTCGTTGCCTCATTGCAGCCGAGATCTTGTGGACACTGTACGCCGGGTAAGAGTTGCGTTCAAGGCTTTGGTCGGAAGGCTGAACAACAGGCGGCCGCTAGTGCGGTCTTTTGAGTGGTCAGGTCTTGGGTACTGGTAGAGACACGGGCATATCCGGTGAGGAGGCCTCGAAGTGCAGGATCGCTGAAAACGGACGAAATCGTACGTGTGCCCCCCAGGTTGCGCCGGCGCTCTGGTTTGCTGCCGCGGAGGCGTCCAGCCGCTCCCCGCTTCAGAACGATAGCCAAGGACAACGGATATGGCTGACCCTCCTAGCGCTATCCGCTATTCAGTTCCTCCTCAAACCCCAGATTGGACTCCGCGAGCAACATCGAGTCCAACACTGCCTGGACGCCTGCACTCAGCGATCACAACCACCGGCTTAGCGCTAACCGCTGTACCGCTGGTCCCCAAGGCCGGCTTCCCGCTGCCGGGTCGCCGGCTGCCAGAGCAAATCATGGGATCCGACCGCCGGTGGGAAATGCTCCAACGTTGCCTCAGAGACGCCAAGCTGCCGATTCAAACACGCGTTGCCTGTGCACTCGTGCTTCTCTACGGACAGATTCCCACGCAAATAGTTACCCCCACCACCGAGAATGTCACCGCCGACAACGAATATTCCTACCTGGCGCTGCATCGCCAACCAGTCCTTGTGCCGCCGATGCTGGCCGGTCTGATTGACAAGCTGAGGGCACCACCTCAGCGGTCGTACTGAGGGACGTGAACTATACCGAACCGGCCGCCAATACGCACATGCTGCACGGGCCATTCGGATCCCAGCTGGGAACCGGCCGATTCGACCGGACCGACAAGGGGGATCGGAACCGGCTGTACAACATCGCCGCTGCGATCCCGGAAGAAAACAGGTTCCACGGATACATGAGGGAAGCATGGATCTGGTCGACCACATCCTGCTCAGCCACTTGAGGTGTGTCAAGAATGTGGGACTTTGATACTGGTATTAGGTGTTTCGCCGGGCATGACCCCATATGAGACTGGCGGCTCTTTGCGGGGTTGCCCTGAATCTGTTAACGCCAACCGAAAATAGGGCCACGGCTGCCAAATGAAACAGGGCCACCAACCATCATGGAGGGTGATCAATTTGGATGATTGGGCTGAGATACGCCACCTGTTTTCGACGGGCAAGCACTCAAAGCGGGAGATCGGTAGGATCGTGGGTGTTTCCGCGGGACTGTTGACCGGGCTTTGGAATCGGACCGTGTGCCGGATTATCAGCGCGCGTCCGGGATCTCGAGTTTTGACGCGTTTAGTCCGAGGGTGCGGGAGTTGTTGGTGAAGACACCTTCGATGCCGGCCGCGGCGTTGGCCGAGCGGGTGGGCTGTTCGGGATCGGCATCACTGTTCCGTGCCAAGGTTGCCGCTATCCGGCCAGAGTACGCGCCGCCTGATCCGTCAGCTCCCGGCGACGTAGGCTCGTCGGTGTCGCTCCGGCGTTCTCCTCCTGTTGAACAAGACGGTACATGGTATCTACCATTGTTCTGAACCGCCCCGGGTTTAATGGAGGGTGTTGATTCCTTGAAAGGATGAGCCCCATGGCACCACCTAAGAAGTATCCTGATGAGCTTCGCCAACGAGCAGTTCGCCTGGTGATGGATGCGCAGAAGAATCCTGATGACCGGCGTAGAGCTGCTACTCGTATCGGCGCGCAGTTGGGCATTCCGGCGGACACACTCCGTGGTTGGGTTCGCACGGTGGAGATTGGTCAGGGCGTTCGCCCTGGCACCACCACCGATGACGCGACCCGGTTGGCTGAGTTGGAGCGGGAGGTCACTGAGTTGCGTCGGGCGAATGCGATCTTGAAGTCCGCGTCGGCTTTCTTTGCGGCGGAGCTCGACCGCCCCTCCCGACGATGATTGAGTTCATTGACCAGCACAAGGAAGAGTACGGGGTCGAGCCGATCTGCAAGCAGCTGCCGATTGCCCCTTCGACCTACTACGCGGCGAAGTCCCGCCCCGCATCGAAGCGGGCTGTCAGCGATGCTGTAACGACGGAGAAGATCAAGGTGGTGCATCAGGAAAACTACAGTGTGTACGGGGCCAGGAAGGTCTACGCGGCCCTGAACCGTGCTGGCCACAAAGTGGCTCGTTGCACCGTGGAGAGGCTCATGCGCCGTGCCGGGCTCCATGGTGTGCGGCGGGCCAAGGGGCCCCGCACAACCGTTCCGGGGCCCCTGTCGGCACGGCCAGCGGATCTGGTCCGTCGGCAGTTCACAGCGCCGGCACAGAACTGCCTCTGGGTCGCAGACATAACGTATATTAAAACGTTTTCGGGCTGGGTTTATGCTGCGTTTGTGCTGGACGTTTTCTCCCGCCGGGTGGTCGGCTGGCAGCTCTCCACGACCATGCACACCGCTCTTGCCTTGGACGCATTGGAGATGGGATTATGGACTCGACGGCGTGATCGAAAAGATGTTTCACAGCTCGTACACCACTCGGACAGAGGTGTGCAGTATCGTGCCATTCGCTACACCGAGCGCCTCGCCGAGTCCGAAGCGGTAGCCTCCGTCGGTGCCAAGGGCGATTCCCCGTTAACCGGCTAATCCAGTTGTTCACCCCAGGAAACCCACGGTAACCCTTGACTTTAGCTCGGACGAGGCGGACCCTTTTGTCCCATGGAGAGCGGGCAGGATCTGAGGTTGGAGGCCTCCGGTGGAGCGTGGCAGATTGCCGGTTCTGGCTCGGCCGTGTTCGCCACGGTTAACGAGTATCTGGGTTATCTGGCGGACCGGAACTATTCGCCGGCGACGGTGAGGGCCTATGGATTTGATTTGTTGGCTTTTTGCCGCTGGCTGGGCACCGAAGGCGTCGGTCTCGCTGACGTGAGCACCGACGTGATGCTGCGTTACCTCACTGCCTGCCGCCAGGCCACGGTTCCTGGCCGCCCCGGACCCAATGTGTTGACCTTGCAAGGGCAACGCACCGACGGCTATGCCCCTGCCACGGTGAACCGGCGCCTGGCCGCAGTCTCGGGTCTGTTCACGTTCATGGTGATGCGCGACCCCGCGTTGAAGAATCCCATCCCTCGCGGAGCGGAAAGCAGGTGGCACGGGCCAGACCATCGTTCCGGGTTGCTCGGTCATTTGGCCCGCCCGCAGCCACGCTCGGCACTGCGGCTACGTGAACCTCGACGGCTTCCCTGCGCCCTTGACCATGCGGAGGTTGTGGCCCTCTTTGAAGGTCTGAAGTCCTGGCGGGACCGTGCCATGGCCGGGTTGATGCTCTATTGCGGGCTGCGTGCCGGAGAGGTCCTGGCCTTGGCCGTAGGGGATGTTGATATCGGTGCCCGCTGGCTGCTGGTGCACGGCAAGGGAGCCAAGGAACGCCGGGTTCCGTTGGATACCGATGTTGCCGCGATCATCCAGACCTACCTGCTGATCGAGCGTCCTGAATCAACCAGCCGGATGCTGTTTCTGGTGGCCAAGGGCAAAACCCGGGGCCAGCCCCTGACCCCGGCAGGATTGCGGACCATTTTCCGGTATCACCGGGAAATCTCCGGCGTCTCCGAGGGACACCCGCACGCGCTGCGGCACACCTTCGGCAGCGCCCTGGCCGAGGCCGGGGTCGATCTGGCCGTGATGCGTGAGCTGCTGGGTCATGCCCACGTCAATACCACCGCCCGCTATATCCATCTGGCCCCCGCCCACGTGAAAGCCGAATACGATGCAGCCCGTAAACGCCAGCAATCCAGCAGTTGATGACCCGGCCCTGATCGTGGGCGAATACCGGAACTACCTAGCGGCCCGCGGGCACGGCTCCAAACCTGCCTTCTCCGGCGCCAGAACGTTCATGGCCCGCTGGCCGGTCCCCGAAGACTGGTTGAGTAAACCCCTGCAGGCCCGTTGCGAAACCAAATATCATACGACGCCCTTCGTTCTGTTCTTGATGCTCACCGGAAGGATCCATGGTGACTACGGGTATCTGCTGGAAACCAAACTCACCAATATCCTTAGTGCCTGCGCGGGCCAGCCACTGGAAACGGACCTGCTTTTCTTTCTGGACCGGGCCCGCACACTGGGCTTTAGTGACCGCGTCAGCCGTGCCATGGCCACCGGGGTCGTGGCCCGGCTACTGCTCCACACAGGCGGCCCGCTCTCTTCCGCAGGTACCGGTGACTTGGAGGAATTTGAGGGCGCTTGCCGGGCTCGGGAACAACGCTCCGGCCGCTCGGCCCACCCCTACCTGGTGCTCAGCGCTGATGTTCGCCGGGTGCTTTTCCATGCTGAGATCATGCCCGAACCAGCACCGAAACCAGATACTCGCCGTTCCTTCATCCAACACATGGAAACAGTTCACGGGCCCCTGAGCGGGGCTTTGGTGCGGTATTTGGATCGTAAAACAGTGACCTGTGTTCCCGGAACGGTCTCATCTTTAGCTACTCGACTGGCCCATTTTGGGGCGTATGTCACCACACTGGATCCGGATCTTTGCGGGCCTGCCGGGTTGGAGCGGTGCCGGCATGTTGAGCCGTACCTGATCGCTTTGAGTCGGGCCCCGAACACCAAGAGCGGGGGCATCCTCTCACCTGCCGAGCAGGCCCGGCGGATCCACGCCGTCTCAAACTTCCTGCGGGAAATCACTGAATGGGGATGGCCAGATGCCCCGGCACGGCAACTGTTGTTCCGTTCCGATATTCCTCGCCTGCCCCGGCCGCTGCCGCGCTATCTTCCTCCGGACAGCGACAGGATGCTCGCCCATGCCCTGTTGGTATCCTCCAACCGTTTGGTCGCCGACGCGTTGTTGCTGCAACGGGCTTGCGGGCTGAGAGTCGGTGAGCTTCTGGATCTGGAATTGGACTGTGTTCACCAGATCGCTGGCAACGGCGCGTGGTTGAAGGTCCCCTTGGGCAAGATGAAGACCGAACGGATGGTGCCCCTGGATGATGACAGCCTAGCGCTGCTGGATCGGATCACCTCCGCCCGTTCCCCAGGACAGGCGATCACTCACCCCGTGACAGGAAAACCCGTGCAGTTCCTCTTCACCCACTATGGGAAGCGGCTGCACGTCAACGGACTGCGCTCAGAGCTGGACCGTGCCGCGGCCAGTGCAGGGCTCGGGCACGTGACCACGCACCAGCTCCGCCATACCTACGCCACCGCCCTGATCAATGCCGGCGTCACCCTCCAAGCCCTGATGAGCTTGCTCGGGCACGTCTCGGCAGAGATGAGCCTGCGCTACGCGTCCCTGTTCGATTCCACCGTGCGCACCGAATACGAACGAGCCCTGGACCTGGCCAAAACCCGCATCGGCACCACCACCGGAACGGGAAGGACCCTGCTGCCCATCACAAGCATCACCGACGGCAACTGGCGTGAAACACCGACCATTAAATCCCGGCTGGCTGGCGGCTACTGCCTACGCGCCCCAGCACAGGAAGCCTGCCCCTATGCGAACATCTGCGAGCACTGCCCCAGCTTCCGCACCGAGAACAGCAACCTGCCAGTGCTTCAAGCCCAACGCAAGGATGCCGCCCTGCTGGCCCAAGACGCCCGGGGCCGCGGCTGGGACAGTGAAGCCCGCCGACACGAAGCACTCGTGGCCCAGCTGGATACGCTCATCCTAGAAACCGAAACAGCATGAGCCAGAAACCGCTCAATGACAGGATCGAAGCAGCCTTGCGGGAGCTCACCGGACAGGGCGCCCGGATCAGCATCACCGCTGTCGCAGTCCTCACCGGCATCCCACGCTCGAGCCTCTACCGCGATGCGGCCGCCCGTGAACTCATCCACCAGCGCATCGCCGAAACACGCCTAAACGCCGACAAGAATCTTGCCACCGAGGTCCTCCGACTCAACGTGCTCATCGAGGCACTGGCCGCACGCGTCCGCAACCAAGAAGAACGCCTCAGGCAACTCGAAGGCAGGCCGCACACCACGCCCCGATGAGCCACCACGATTAGCCGGTTATGGCACAGACTCAGCCATTATTAGCCGGTTAAAGTTACGATAACGCCATGGCCGAGGCCCTCAACTCACTCTTCAAGGCTGAGCTGGTCAGGAACAAGGGGCCATGGACCGGTATCAACGACCTTGAAATAGCTGTCACTGAATACATCGACTGGTACAACCACCGCCGCCTCCACAGCGAAATCGGATACATCCCACCCGTCGAAGCAGAAGCCAACTACTACACAAATCTACCCGCCATCAAAACGATGGAACGGGTCTAACAAACCCTCCACAAAACCCGGGGCTTGACATTCTTTGGCGAAGAGCGCCGACACTTTTTCAAGAACTCATGCTCCCGTTCCACTTCTTTCAGCCGGGCTTCCAAGGCCTTGTACTTCGCGGTATCCACCGGCTCATCCGGTTTCTTGCCGCTACCCTTCTGGCCCTCATGGGCGAGCTTCACCCAGCGCTTGAGAGCGGTCAGGGAGATACCCATTTCAGCAGTCACCAGAGCTAACGGGTGACCAGAGGCATCAACCAGCGCGACAGGATCAGCTTTGAACTCATCGGAAAACGTTGGACGAGAGGACATAGGAACAACCCATTCAGGAACTGTTCCACATCAGTAGTACACCTCAGGCCACATTCCTGGTCTCCGTGATGGGGGCGTTCGCCGAGTTCGAACGAGCCCTCATCCGTGAACGACAACCCGAGGGCATCACCGTGGCTAAAAAGACCGGCACCTAGAACGGCAGAGGCAAGATGTTGAACGCCGAGCAGACAGGCGCACCAATTCAACGAGCCGCTGCCGGAGAGGCAAAATTCGCCCTTGCCCGAGAATTCGTGGTCAGCCGCCAAGCCATCTACCAATATTTGCGCCCTAACCCCTAGATTGCCCCGGCGACACCTTCAGGAGTACCGGGCCGTGCACGCGTGTTCGCTCGCACCCGAGAAGTTCATTGCGCGTGACTGACACGCCTATGACCGCTATGAGGAAGCGTAAGACCGGTCCAGACGACAATGGCCCTCCCGATGGTGCACATCATCTGTGCAGCGGGTCGTTGCCCTGGGAGTTTGGAAACGCGTCCCTGGGCACAATTTCACTGTCGATCCGCCAATAAGTTGTGAACCGCGGCGCCCTAGGGCGTTGCCGGGTACCGGAGAATTCATTGTCCCTGGCGGCGATGAACTCGAGTTTCGGCCATGCTGCGATCGTTTCGGCGGACTCGCCACGAAAGCGCTCCCGAAGCCTGTCCGCGACGGGCCTTGTTGCATCCTCGATGATCGTCTGGACGGCGTCAATGAGGAGTTCAAAGTCATTGGCCACGGAACCAGGCATCGGCTGCTGGAGCGTCCATCCCTGGACGTCGCGGACGGTACCGTGTTCGTTGAGAAGTGCAACCGCGACGGGCATGGTGAGGTCGGATTGGGAATGGGCGACCGTGGTGTTGCGGTACTTTCGGATGGTGTCATGAAGTGACTGCAACTCAGCTGGGATACCGGTGAACTGGGGCATCTGATCCAGCCGTTTACGCACATTCGAGAGGACGAAGGGGCGGACGTATGCAGTGACCGCCTGCATTGTGAGGGGGAACCAGAGGGGTTCCCCCTCACCGGCTTCCAGCGCAAGACGAAGAGTGTGAGACGCCTCCGAGAGGTCACTGGCGTGACTGGTGAGGTCTACCAACAGCCTGATATCGGGCGAGTCAGGGGGAAACGCCAGCGGCGGCTGATCAGCGGCGCTCATAGTGACGGAAGTGCCGGTTTGGCTGCCAAAGTCATGCCCTCATGCTAGCGCTTTCCAGGTTGTGTTGTGTGGAACCGGTTGAGCTCACGTGGCAAATGGTGGGCCGCGGTGCGTGGTAGCGTTTCTTCCGACCACACGGGAGCCCTTGCAGGGGCTGAGATCAGGCTGAAGCAGCCTGCGACCGTTGAACCTGTCCGGGTAATGCCGGCGAAGGAAGTGAGCAATCTGTGAACCCCAAAGCAACAACAATCACCCCTGCCATCAAGGGTTTGGAGCAGGCTGAAACGCATTCCCTGAAATCGCATTCACTGGCTTTTGACGTGGACACGGAATCGGGAATTCGCGTACCAGTGACCGAAATCGCGTTGGAGCCATCGCCCAACGGCCAGGCTAACGCACCGTTTCGGGTGTACCGCACCGCAGGGCCGGGCAGCGATCCGGTGATGGGACTGCAGCCGTTTAGACGTGAGTGGATCAGTGCCCGCAACGACACGGAAATCTACCGTGGACGCACACGGAACCTGCTCGATGACGGCAAGTCCGCCGTGCGCAGGGGCGCCGCATCCGCCGAATGGAAGGGTTTGGTACCTGAGCCGCGCCGTGCCCTGGCCGGCCGGTCCGCCACACAAATGCACTATGCCCGTCGCGGCATCACCACCTCCGAGATGCAATTTGTCGCGATCCGGGAGAACTGCGACGTGGAACTGGTGCGCAGCGAGGTGGCGGCCGGCCGGGCCATCATCCCCAACAACATCAACCACCCGGAATCAGAGCCCATGATCATTGGCCGGGCGTTCCTGGTGAAGATCAACGCCAACATTGGCAACTCGGCCATCACCAGCTCCATCGCCGAGGAGGTGGACAAACTGCAGTGGGCAACCCAGTGGGGTGCGGACACCGTCATGGACCTGTCCACTGGCGATGACATCCACACCACCAGGGAATGGCTCATCCGTAACGCACCTGTCCCGATTGGCACAGTGCCGATTTACCAGGCGCTGGAAAAGGTCAATGGCGAAGCCAATGCGTTGACGTGGGAGATCTTCCGGGACACGGTGATTGAACAGTGTGAGCAGGGCGTTGACTACATGACCATTCACGCAGGAGTCCTGTTGCGTTACGTCCCGCTGAGCGCCAACAGGGTGACCGGAATTGTCTCCCGCGGTGGTGCCATCATGGCTGGCTGGTGCCTTGCCCACCACCAGGAGAATTTCCTGTACACGCACTTTGACGAGCTGTGCCAGATCTTTGCACAATACGACGTGGCATTCTCATTGGGCGACGGCCTGCGTCCGGGCTCCATCGCCGACGCCAATGACGCCGCCCAATTTGCTGAGCTGGACACCTTGGCCGAATTGACGCAGCGGGCGTGGGAGTTTGACGTTCAGGTGATGGTGGAAGGCCCCGGACACATCCCGTTCCACCTGGTCCGGGAAAACGTTGAGCGCCAGCAGGAGCTGTGCAAGGGTGCGCCCTTCTACACACTGGGGCCGCTGGTGACAGACATCGCCCCCGGATACGACCACATCACCTCGGCCATCGGGGCAACTGAGATTGCCCGCTACGGTACGGCCATGCTGTGTTACGTGACGCCCAAGGAGCACCTGGGCCTGCCCAACAAGGACGATGTGAAGACCGGCGTGATCACCTACAAGATCGCTGCGCACGCGGCTGACCTCGCCAAGGGCCATCCCGGCGCCCGGGAACGCGATGACGCCCTGTCCAAGGCTCGTTTCGAGTTCCGTTGGCGCGACCAGTTCGCCCTGTCCCTTGATCCGGTCACTGCAGAGTCCTTCCACGACGAGACGCTGCCGGCCGAACCGGCCAAGACTGCACATTTTTGTTCCATGTGCGGACCTAAGTTCTGTTCCATGCGCATCAGTCAGGACATTAGGGACGAGTACGGCTCCGCCGAGTCCCAGGCAGCGATAGCCGATATGTACGCCGGCATGCGTGAGAAGAGCCAACAGTTTCTAGCCACGGGCGGCAAGGTGTACCTGCCGGAGCTTTCGCTGCCTTCAGCGCCGTAGAGCCACGACGATGGCCGGGACCGGTGACATATCGGTCCCGGCCATCGTCGGTGTTGGATATACCTACACGGATTATGATCGGTCATATCCACATCGAAAGTGAGTGCTTCGAAGAATGTCCAAGGTATTGACTGAAACTGATCCGCCAGCGAATGCCCCGCTTTCGCGAAGGTTTTATCGATACCCGCTGTTTTGGGCCCTCGGGTGTGTAGCACTGGCGTTGCCTTGGTAGTTGGCCGGCAACGGTATGGACCTGTTGCCGTTCCTGCTGACTTTGCTGGGAGGGTGGTTGTGTGGTTTTGCGTTCGTCAATTTCACCCTCGGCGTGAAACGCGCCTGGCTGGGTGTGCTTCTCCACGTTGTAGGTGCCGCCGTTTCGGGGGTGCTGCTGCACTGGATGGTGTTTGGCGGCAGCAGCATTTTGAAGTAACTTCCTGAACGGCCCCGCAGCTTACTTTTTCTGGTGCAAATGGGGGCCATCCCGGCCGTGGCGTGGATGTGGCTTGGCCTTCTGAGCCGAATCACGTTTAGTGCATGCAAACCGTCGAAGAAGGCGAAACCTGTCAGGGTTGCTCCGTCGTGGGCGGATACAAGCCCGGGAACGCGGGTATATTTTTCGGCGATCCCCCTGCCGATGCGAACTTTGACCATGATCATCGTAGGAGTGGTCCTTCTCGGTGGCGCAGTGGCATTGATGCTGCTGATCTCCTTTGACACGTTCCTCCTTCGCCTTGGCAGCGCCAGGTTCATCATCATTGTGTTCGGCCTATTGATCGGGCTTCCGGGCTACTATCTGTTCTAGGGAATCGTGGGCCGCAAGACCGTTCCCTGCGCCGTCAGTTTTGGCAATGATCGGATCACAGTCACGACGGGCCCGGAGACGGTGGCCATCCCGTACCGCGATCTGGATCGATTGCTCTGGAGATGCGACAGCGACTACGCCCGCGTGGAAGTCCACGGTGGCGGGCACAGAATTTCCCTTCTTGTTGCAGTGGCCCGATCTCCGAAAACGGTCCTGCCCCAGCTGCCGCCACTCTCGCAACGAACCATCCGGGGGCTGGCGGAGGCTGGTTTGGAACTGGAACGCACCCGCCGTCCCGGCCTCACCGTGCTTGTGGCCGGGACGGCCAAGGCCAGAGTCCCCTAACGACTAGGCTGGCCCTTGTGCCACGATCATTCCCACGTGGGTAGTGTCAGCCAGTTGTGAGCCAACTGCCGGAACGTTGAGGGGTCCAGTCGCGACGCCCCGGCCGGCAGGCATCCCAGAAACTGGGCACCCGGAGTGCCTTGCAGGCTTTCGCGGTTGCTGATGTCAATGCTCGACGGCGCTGCCGGCCAGGAGCCCACCACCACGGCCGGGGTGGCAAAGCCGCGACTGTGCAACGCTTCCAGCGTCAGTGCTGTGTGGTTCAGCGTGCCCAAGCCGCTGCGGCAGACCACCACGAAACCGCTTCGCGGGGCTCCCGTGCTTGCCGCCGCGAGATCCGCCAGGGTGCGGCCCGCGGCATCGAGCTCCACCAGGACTCCGCCGGCGCCCTCCACCAGCACGTGGTCATGGCTGGCCGCCAAGTCCGCAATGCGGTTGACGTGGTGCGCCAGCCCCGGCAAGTCACGGTTGGCCCGGCGGGCGGCCGCCCGTGGTGCCATGGGGTCATCGAACCGGATGCCCTCATGAACCGCGTGAACGCCGCTGAGCCGGGCAACCTCGTCAATGTCGCCATGACCGCCCACGGGAACGCCGGTTTGGGCTGGCTTGTACACGGCCACGCTGGCCCCGGTGGCGGACAGCGCCACGGCCAGGGCCGCCGTCGTCAGCGTTTTTCCAACGTCGGTGTCGGTGCCCGTTATATAGGTGACGCTCATGGGAGTTCCTTGCTGGTGAGTTGGGCGTGGACAGTGAGTGGGGCCTGAAAGGAAAGCAGCCGCAGCCACGGTGGCGGGGGGCCCGCCGGTTCCAGGCGCGGCAGGGCCCGGGCGGTCTCCTCCAAGACCAGCGCGGTTTCCAGCTCTGCCAGCTTGGCACCCAAGCAGCGGTGCAGCCCGTGGCCAAAAGCCAGCGAGTAAGCCGTTGGTGCCGCCTGCCCGGGATGCCGTCCGGTCAATTCCAGCAGGATTTCCGCCCCGGCCGGAATGGCTTGGCCCGCCACCTGGGTATCGCGAAGTGCTGCACGCCGCCAGGTGTGCACGGAAGATTCGGTGGCCAGCACCGCCCGGACATGGTTGCGGGCAGCGGCCGGATCGCCCAAGGCGGCCCAGCCGCCGGCGAATTCTGCCTGAGCTGTTTCCAGCCCCCGGAACAAGACGGTGCTGATGAGCTGAGAGGTGGTTTCCTGGCCCGCAATAACCAGGAAGTAGCCAAGCGAACAGACTTCGGCGCTGGAGAGCCCGGCCGCGTCCAGCACGCCAAACAGCGACCCCGTGCCCCGGGCGGCTGCCGCCTCCTGCCGCAGCCACACGTAGAATTCCGCAGCACTGGCAGCCAGCACCAGCTGACGGTCGGGATCGGGCCAGCCCCAGAACAGTTCCAGGGAATCCGTACTCCACCGTTTCAGCAGGTCAAGGTCCGGGGTTGGCTGCCCCGTGAGTTCGGCCATGACAACCGGCGGAATGTGCCTGCCCACTGACTCCGCCAGGTCCACCGGGCCCTGACCCAGTGCCAGGCTGGTGGCCGCAAGCTTTTCCCGTGCCAGCTCCCGGACGCGGGGTTCAATGGCGGAAACCTTGGCGGGCGTGAAAAATCGGCCCACCATGGTGCGCACAGCCCGGTGTTGGGCGCCCGTGGCCGATGCCAGTACTGGGGGCAGCGCAAAACGGACCTTGCTGAGGATGCGCAGGGTGGCCGGGGCCAGCGGGACCACTGAGGTCAGTGCGTTCGTGGGGGCGAAGTCGTCCGTGCGGCGCATGATGTCCCGGACCTGGGCTGGCTCGCCCATGACTGTGTAGCTCATGCCGGGCCGCCCTTCCTGCCGGATTCCAGGACACGCGCCACGGTGCCAGCCGCCCACTGAAGTTCCGTGGCCGTGAGGTTGGCCCGGGCCGTCAGCCGGAGCCGGGACACGCCGTCGGGCACGCTGGGCGGGCGGAAACATCCCACCGAAACACCCTGATCCCCGAGCGCCAACGCCAGCTCGGCGGCCCGGGATGCCGATTCCACCGGGATGGACTGCACGGCGCCCGCGGCCTGCGGAACACCGCACCGGGCGGCCAAGACTGCCGCGTTCGCCAGCACGCGCCCAGCCAGCTCCGGCTCCTGGCGGACAATGGCCGCGGCCCGCGCGGCTGCGGCTGCCGCCGACGGTGCCAATGCCGTGTCAAAGATGAATGTCCTGGCCGTGTTGACCAGGTGGTCCCGCAGTGCGGCCGAGCCCAGCACAGCCCCGCCCTGGGAGCCCAGCGACTTGGACAGCGTGGCGGTGACGGCAACATGTGGGGCGGCGGCCAAACCGGCGGCGTGGACGGCGCCCCGCCCCCGGCCTGCCACGCCGATCCCATGGGCCTCATCGACCAGCAGCAGTGCGTCAAAGGTGGCACACAGGCTGGCCACGGCAGCCAGATCCGCAGCGTCCCCCAGCACGGAGTAGATGGACTCCAGCACCACCACGGCCCTGGGCTGGGTGCGCCCGGCCAGAGCCGCCGCAATGGCGGCGACATCCTGGTGGGCCACTTCGAGGGCGGGGGAGCGGGAGAGCCGGATGCCGTCAAGTAATGATGCATGCACATGGGCGTCGTGAATCACAAGAGTTCCGGGCCCGCCCAGGGCTGTCAGAACCCCCATGTTGGCGGTGTAGCCGCTGGAAAAGGCCAGCGCCGATTCCTGGCCGGTGAGCAGGCACAGCTGCTCCTCCAGATTCTGGTGTTCGGGCGTGGTGCCGCACACCACCCGGGAACCGCGGGCCCCGGCGCCGTACTGTTGCAGCGCCGCGGTGGCTGCTTCGATGACTCGGGGATCGGTGGCGAGCCCCAGGTAGTCGTTGGAGGCCAGATCCACCAGCGTGGCCTGCGGCGCGGTGCCGCGTTGGATGCCGCGCCGTTCGCGCACATGGGCCCGCGAGTCAAGCCACGCCGCCATGGCGGTTGTTGCCCCGGCCATCAGCCGTGCACCCGGGCCACGGCGGCGCAGATTCCTGCGCCAACCGTGGCCACGTCGTCTGCTGAGCTGATGAACGGTGGCATGGTGTAGACCAGATTGCGGAAGGGGCGGACCCAGACGCCGCACGCCAGGGCCGCCGCCGTCACGGCCGGCACATCCACGGGCACGGACAACTCCACCACGCCCACGGCACCCAGAATCCGGACATCCTTGACTGATTTGAGAGCACCTGCCGGCGCCAGCGCAGCAGCCAGTCCCTGCTCGATGCCGGCCACCTGTTGTTGCCAGCCATGCCGTGCCAGCAAGTCCAGGGAAGCTGACGCCACGGCACACGCCAGGGGGTTGGCCATGAAGGTGGGTCCGTGCAGCAGCGCCCGCAGCGGGGAGTTGGTGACCACTTTGGCCACACGGGCGGAGCACAGCATGGCGGCCAGAGTCAGGTAGCCGCCGGTCAGCGCCTTGCCCACGCACATGATGTCCGGAACCACGCCCGCCCATTGCGAGGCGAACAGTTTCCCGGTCCGGCCAAAGCCTGTGGCGATTTCATCCACAATCAACAGCAAGCCGTTCTCATCGGCCACCCGCCGCGCGGCGGCCAGGCACTCGGGAGCATAGACGTGCATGCCACCGGCGCCCTGCAGCACGGGTTCCACAATGATGGCCGCCAGCTCGTCACTGTGGGCGCGGACCATGGCCTCGAGGGCGCCAATCCATGCAGCCACCTCAACAGTGTCGGCGCTCAGCACGCCGCCCATGAGCCGGGCCGCGGGAGGGCGGGGCAGGAACAGCTGTTCCCGAATCTGGGCGGGGAAGGCTGCGTGCATGCCGTCCACGGGATCGCACACACCCATGGCGGCGAAGGTGTCGCCGTGGTAGCCGCCGCGCAGCGCCAGGAAGCGGCTGCGGCCGGGCCTGCCACGCCCCAACTGGTACTGCACGGCCAACTTCAGGGCCACCTCAATGGAGACCGAGCCGGAGTCGGCAAAGAACACGTGGTCCAGTCCGGTCATGGCGGCCAATTGTTCGGCCAGCCGCACGGCCGGCTCGTGTGTCAGGCCGCCAAACATGACGTGGCTGAAGCGGCCCGCCTGCTCCAGCAGGGCCGCATCCAGTGCAGGGTTCCGGTAGCCGTGGATGGCCGACCACCAGGAACTCATGGCATCCACCGCCTCAAAACGGCTGCCGTCCTCCGCGGAAAGGCTCAGCCGGGTGCCCTGCGCCCCGTGCACCGCATAGGGTGCGTCACCGTCCAAGGGGGCATAGGGGTGCCACAACAATCCGCGGTCCCGCTGAATGAGTGTGGCGCGGGCAGGAGGGGTGGCCGGCACGAGGGATGACACCGAACCGGTGCAATCAAGCATTGGGGGCCATGGCTGTGCCCGCGCCCCGGCGGCGAATGGTGAGGGGCCCACCCAGGGAGGTGCCGCCGTCGTCCGGCTCCTGGGCGACCTTGCTGCCAAGCACCACAAAACCGTTGTCCGCAATCATGTCCAAGTCCGCCGTGGCCTCCTGGCCCTCACTGGTGAGGTAGTCGCCCAGGAACAGGGAGTTGGCCACGTGCAGGGCCAGCGGCTGAAGCGTGCGCAGGTGCATCTCGCGCCCGCCGGCCATGCGCAGTTCCGTGGCGGGGCAGGCAAAGCGGACCAGGGCCAGCACACGCAGGCAGGCAGCCGGGGTCAGCAGCCAGGTGCCCTCCAGCGGGGTCCCGTCAAACGGCATCAGGAAGTTCACGGGGATGGAATCGCTCTCCAGCTCGCGCAGGGCGAACACGGCATCTATGAGCTGGGCGTGGGTTTCACCCATGCCCACGATCACTCCTGAACAGGGGGAGAGGCCGGCGTCCTTGGCCTGCTCCACGGTGCGCACGCGGTCGGAGAATTCGTGTGTTGAGCAGATGTCCGCATACATCTCCTCGCTCGTGTTCAGGTTGTGGTTGTAGGCGTCCACCCCGGCGGCCTTCAAGCGACCTGCCTGACCCTCCTTGAGAATGCCCAGGCACGCGCACACCTCAACGTCGGGGTGCTGGTCCTTGAGCTCGCTGACCATCCCGGCCACGCGGTCCACATCCCGGTCGCTGGGGCCCTTGCCACTGGCCACCATACAGACGCGGGAGGCGCCGGCGCGGATGCCGGTGGTTGCCTGCGCCACGGCGTCCTCGGGCTTGAGCCAGGTGTATTTCAGGATTTGGGCGGCCGAGCCCAAGCGCTGTGAGCAGTACGTGCAGTCCTCCGGGCACAGCCCCGACTTCAGGTTGACCAGGTAGTTGACCTTCACGGTGTTGCCGAAGTGGGCGCGGCGCAGGCGCGCTGCTGCGGCCACCACTTCCAGAAGCTGGTCGTCGGTGGATTCGAGGATAGCCAGGGCCTCCTCGCGGGTCAGGGTGGCGCCGGTCAACTGCCGGCCGGCGAGATCATCAAAGTAATTGAACACCGTTCAATTGTGCGAGGTGGGTGTGCCGCTGTCAATTAGGGACACCTTCCATGGGGGAAGATGGAGGGGTGCCGCTGGGGCACGGCAACACAGTTGAGGGGACCGGAGCCAATGGCGTTGACTCGCGAGCAGATCGTCGATGCCGCCATGGCCATCCTGCGCGACTACGGGCTGGGAGACCTTTCCATGCGCCGCCTGGCCCGGGACCTGGACGTCCAGCCCGGCGCCCTGTACTGGCACATCAAGAACAAGCAGGACCTGCTCACAGTGCTGGCCGGATTGATCCTGGAACCCGTGGGCCAGGCGGCCTCGCTGCGCGGACTGGCCCTGGCCATTCGCCGGGCGCTGCTGTCCGTGCGCGACGGCGCCGAGGTGGTGGCGCTGGCCCACGCACTGGCGCCGGATGCGCCCTCGCCCTTGCGGCATCTTCGCCAGCTGATTGCGGGGCAGGGACTGTCCGCTGCAGAGGAGCAGTGGGCCGCCGATGCGCTCATCCACTTCATTCTGGGCGCCGCCACGGCGGAGCAGACCCGGGCGGGACTTGCCCGGGCTGGCCTGGTGGACCACCCGGACCACGGCGCCGATGCGGCCTTTGCGTTTGGCTTGGAGCTGTTTTTGGCCGGGCTGACGCGCGCCTAGCCGATGATGGGCCGCTCCTCGGGCAGCCTGTGCAGGCGCGGCCGCGAGGACAGGGCAATGGCGGAGGCCACGGTGATGGTGCCCAGCCGCCCGGTGAACATCAGAGCCATGAGGACCCATTCGGCACTGGCCGGCAAGTGGTAGGTGATGCCGGTGCTCACCCCCACCGTGGCAAAGGCTGAGACGGCCTCGAACAAGACCTTGTCCAGGCTGTAGTCGGTGGTCATGAGCAGCAACAGGGTGCCGGTCATGACGGCCGCCACACCCAGCAGGGCGACTGTGAGTGCCTGCCGTTGCACGGAGGGGCTGATGGAACGGTGGGCTATGGTGACCTGTTCACGCCCGCGGATCTCGTTCCAGATGGCGAAGGCCAGCACCAGGAAGGTGGTGATCTTGATCCCGCCTGCAGTGCCCGCGCTGCCGCCGCCAATGAACATCAGGACGTTGGTGACCATGAGAGTGTCTTCCGAGGCCACCCCGTAGTCGATGCTGTTGAATCCGGCCGTGCGGGGAAACACGGTTCCGCCCAGTGCGCCCAGGATCTTCCCACCCGTGCTCATGGGGCCCAGAGTCTCCGCCCTGTTCCATTCAATGGCGGCGAAGAAGGCGAAACCCACCACCAGGAGCATGAGCGTACCCCATACTGTGAGGCGCAGGTGGATGCTCCAATCTTTGATCTTGAGCCCTCCGCTGAGGAGTTGGATGATCACGGGGAAGCCGAGCCCGCCGGCCACCACGGCGGCACAAATGGGGACGATGATCCAGGGATCCTGGGCGAAGCTCATCAGGTTGTCGCTGTAGAGGGCAAACCCTGCATTGTTGAAGGCAGAGATGGCGTGGAAGGTGCCGTGCCACAGGGCCGTGCCCGGATTGCTTTCATACACGAGCCAGAAACGGACACTCAGGACGGCGGCCACTGCCACCTCGATAGCAGTCATGATTTTGAAGACCCGGAAAAGCACCGCCTTCACGTCACCGAAG
Organism: Arthrobacter sp. HLT1-20; assembly: GCF_054510895.1. Classification (NCBI taxonomy): domain Bacteria; kingdom Bacillati; phylum Actinomycetota; class Actinomycetes; order Micrococcales; family Micrococcaceae; genus Arthrobacter; species Arthrobacter sp. HLT1-20. Next base: position 117,416 of record NZ_JBTNDR010000003.1, read on the forward strand.
TTCAGGGTGTGCGTCTCGGACTGTGCCACGAGCTGGCCCCTCAGCCCGATGCTTTTGCGCACCAGCAGCGCAAGTAGGGTGGCCAGGGCCATGATGCCGAAGCCACCAACCTGGATCAACGCCAGGATGACAACGTGACCAAAGGGTGTCCAAAACGTGGCGGTGTCCACGGTGATCAGGCCCGTGACGCAGACGGCCGAGACGGCTGTGAAGAGTGCCGGCATGAGGAATTCACCATCAGTTGCCGTGCGCGAGACCGGAAGCATGAGAAGCCCGGCGCCCAGGAGGATGACCGCCAGGAAGGCCAGCGGGACAGTGCGGACGGGATGCTGGAGGGCGCGGGCCAGGCGTGACTCTTTCTTCGCGGCGGGCCGCTTGATGCCATGGTGGCTTCGGGCCCCGGAGGTATCGCCGCGCCGGAACCACCGTGGAAGCCCTTGCCCAAGGGCTTCGCGCTCAGGTGCTGGCATCCGTTGAACCTCTCCATTGTCAAAAAAGCATCTCAGCAGTCCGCTTCCGGCCAAGATCATGGACCCGGAACTGCATGGAACGCATCATGGAGCCTAACACCGGGGACTTGCGAAAGGGGGTCATCTTTACGAAATCTTGACGCCCCAACTTTCCTCGCCGGGGTGCCTATTTTTGCAACCAGTCCAGGACCTGTTGGGCGTGGGTGTTGGGTGGAAAGATCGGATAAAACACATGCTCGATGGTGCCGTCCTTGATCACCAGCGTCAGGCGCGAATACAGTCGGTCATGCCCCGGCGCGGAAAAGGTGGGGAGGGCCAGGGCGGCCGCCAGGGCAAAAGTGGGATCGGAGAGCATGGGGAAGGGGAGCCGCAGCCGCTCCTGAACCTCGCGTTGATACTCCGATCCCTGGCTGGACATCCCGAACACACCCTCCACCCCGGCTTCCTGCAGTTCTGTGAAGTGGTCCCTGAAATCGCACGCCTCCGTGGAGCAGCCACGGGCGCCGGGGATGGCATCCCAGCCATCGGGCAGGTCCGTCCCGGGCACTCCCGTCAACGGGTAGAGGTAAACAATGGTCCGGCCGCTGCCAAGGCTGGCGAGATTGACCATGCGGCCGTCGGTGGATGGAAGTGCCAGCTCCGGCAGGGCCAGCCCCGGAAGGTGAGCGGCGGCGCCGTCGTCCTCCGGGACGGGAAGGTTGCTGGGCAGGACCTTGGCGTAATCAACCATGGAAGTGGTCTCCGTTCTCAACGTACGGGACGCGCTGTGGTGCAGCTTCTGCTGCAAGTGTTCGCGCCGGGCGGTAAGGGATGCAATGGTGCGCTCAAGCTCTGCGATGCTGTCCCGGTAGGCAGCCAACGACGCCGGGCACTCGTCACTGTGCTGGTGGCCAGCCTCGAGGCAGTCAATGAAAGGGGCGGCACGTGCGGGATTGATCCCGAGCAGGGAGAGGGCGCGTATTTCACTGATCACGCGCACATCATGCCCGGAATAGTCGCGGTAGCCGTTGGGCAGCCGTTCGGGCCGCACCAAACCCAGCTGTTCGTAGTAGCGCACGGCCTTGATGGACACTCCCGCCTGCCCGGCCAACTCACCAATTCGCATTATTGCCTCCTGACACCACCCTAAACCTTGCCCCTGGGGGCAGGGTCAAGACGGCGGACGGCACACGCCCTGCGCCGAGTCCTTCCGTCACCGTGCGCCGAATCCTTGACAAGACCCGGCTATTGCATTCTCCTTGGATGAACGCACACGCAAAGTCAAGGGAGTGTCATGGGATTGAACGGAAAAATCGTAAGTCACCGCGGGTTTTGCGCATGAACGCGGCAGGGGCCACCCCGCTGGCCGGGTCCTCAGACCTGGTCATTCACGCGCCGTCAGTGGATTTGGGCCACCATGCGGTGCCAGCCAATCAGGTCTTGGCTGGTGCCCCAACCACCGCGGCGGAGAGCCTGGGCAACATTTTCGGACTCGAGTACGGGCTGTGGGAAATGAGCGCCGGAGCCATGAGCGACGTGGAAGCTGAGGAACTCTTCGTAGTGCTCAGCGGTACGGCAACCGTGCAGATCCATGCCGGTAACGGCTTCCAGGCCGCTGCTCTGCGGCTGGAGCCCGGCACTGTCTGCCACCTGAGCGAAGGGATGAGCACCAGCTGGGTTGTGCATGAGCCGCTGCGCAAGCTGTACCTGAGCCGGTAGCCAACGAAGAGGGAACTGGTCACTTTGAGCTTGTGACCAACTCCCTCATTGCTAGGCGGCTGCCACCCTAGACGCTGGATGCCGCCACAAGATTTGGCCACCAGTTGTCCGAGGTGGTGAGGGCCAGGGCATGCTCAAGCGCCGCCCCGAGGGCGAACACCGTGGCGTCGTCGTAGCTTCGCCCAACGATTTGGACACCCGTGGGCAAGCCGTTGGGGGCCATTCCTGAAGGAACCGAGAGCACAGGGACGCGGCCCACCACGTTGAACGGAACGGTCAATGCCGATTCGATCCAATTGACCCGTTTCGCACCCACATCGATGAGCCCGGCCGGGTCGGCGAAGTCGGCGGCGATGCCCTGGGTTGCCAGGGTGGGGCAGAGCAGCGCGTCGTAGTCTTCCAGGAGCCTGCCCAACGGTTCGTAGAGTTCCGCCTCGGCCACAAGGCCGTCGGCGAAGGACTCCGCCTGTGCGGCGCGTTTGGCAAAGTCAATCGTGTACGGCATCAAGAGATCGCCCTGCGCGCCGGCGATCTCGGAAATGAAGGGTCCCATGATGCCGCCGAAATGTGCCCAGGCGGCTGCGACGATTCTCTTCCGGCTCCAGGGCAGCGAGACCTCTTGGACCATGACGCCCGCACTGCGAAGAGCTTCTGCCGCGGCACGGGTGTTCGCCTCGATGACAGGGTCCACCGTGTAGTCGCCCAGGTTCATGCAGAGGGCCACCCGCATCCCGCGTGCTGAGGCGGCGTTGGGGGTGGGAAGCACGTAGGCGGGGCGCAGAGACGCCTGGTCGGTGGCGTGCGGACCCGCCAGCACATTTTGCAGCAGGGCAACATCGGCAACGCTGCGCCCCATGGGGCCGTCGGCGCAGTAGGTGTCCTGGTTGAACGGGGCCATTCCCGGAACTCTTCCAAACGGTGGCTTGAAGCCGACAATGCCGCAGAAGGAGGCTGGGATGCGAATAGAGCCGCCAATGTCCGAGCCTGTGGCAAGGATGGACTCTCCGGCCGCCAGGGCCGCCCCTGATCCTCCCGAGGAGCCACCTGGGCTGAGTTCCAGGTTCCAGGGGTTTCGGGTGACGCCCCAGAGTTTGCTGTGCGTGTAGGGGGCGCAGCAAAACTCCGGGGTGGTGGTGCGCCCATGCACCACGGCACCCGCGGCGTAGATCCGCCCAACGATCGGGTGGCTGGTCATGGCAAGGGTTCCCTGCTCCGTCAGGGAGCCCTCCTCGGAGGTCCGCCCGGCAATGGGCTGCTCTTCCTTGAGCAGCAGGGGGACCCCCTCCAGTGGGCCATGCCCCTGATCTGAGGTGGCAAATTTGGCTTCGGAGACGCGTGCCGCCGCGTATGCCTCATCCAACATCTGTTCAGTCAAGGCATTCACAGCCGGTTCAACCAAGGCGGTGCGTGCCACAACGGCGTCGAGCAATTCAACGGGGGAGAGCTCGCGGGAGGCAAAGAGCTCGCGTGCCTTACTGGCTGTGAGGTAATGCAGTTCCATGGGGGTCCAATCGGGAGAAGTCATCGTGCACCACCTGCGCAATGGTGGTGCGGGTTCGGGATGAACCAAAAGCCAGGCTGAACACGAGACTAGGCTCAGCTGAAATTTAAGTCAACGGTGATGACAACACTTGTGACTTGAATGAGGAACAAGCCCCGCTCCCAACGTGGGAACGAGTGAGTCGCTCCATCCTTGGGCTCGCTCAGGGGCGATTCTGCGTGGTCTCCCAGGCGATGACTGCTGCTTGCAGCCCGGCGATCACCTCGCCGTCGGACAAGTCAACGCCCAGCAGCCCCGCCAGGGTGTCCAGCCGCTGATAGAAAACCGAGCGGGACAAGTGGCTGTCGGCGGCAGCCTTGGTGCGGTTCCCCGGATGAGCCAGGTACGCCTTCAGCACCTCCAGCAGGTCGCTGCCGTGCCGCGCGTCGTGGTGCAGCACGGCACCTAGGGTGCGTTCGGCATAACTTTGCATCCGGGGGTCGGTCCGCAGGGCTCCGATGAGCCCGCGCAGCATCTGCTCCGATGCCCGGTGGACGGCAAGTTCCGGCGCGGCAGGGCCACGGCTGGTGGCCGTGTCCAGGACCTCCAGGGCTTCCTGAAGGGATGCCGCCAGGGCGCCCACCTGTTCAACTACGGCCCCGGCCGCCACCAGCGCCGGCCCGCCGGATGGGGACTCGCTGCGGAAAAGTTCCCGCAGCTTCACCGCAAAGGAGTCAATCGCCACCAGAGGAGCCACCCGTCCACGACCCGGACTGGGGACGGACAACGCAATGAGCAGCGCATCCGAGGCGCCCTGCCAGCTGGCCACCGCGTTCAGGCCCAGGGAGCGGGCCAGGCGGGACACCTCGGCGATGGCGGGGACGGCTGTTCCGGTGCCGGGGCCGCCGGTGACCCGTGGCCGCTGAGGGCCAGGGCGCAGGGCCAGGCCGCACAGCTGGCGTTGGGTCACCGGCAGGCCCATCGCCTCAAATCGGGCGTGCAGAGCCACCTCACTGCGGTAGCGCCCCTGCAGCAGGGCCGCCAAAAGCCAGTGTTGGCTGGCCGGGATCCAGCTCTCGCCCGTGCCGTCGGCAAGCCTGCTGAGGGAAAGTGCGACGGCGGCCTGCTCCAGCACCAGGGCCCGGCCGGCCGGGTGCGGGGCGCCGTCGAGGGCGATCAAGTAACCCCAGCGGGTGCCGCGGGCCTGCACCGGCGTGACCAGCCAGTCCTCCGCCCCCAGGACGGAGGTTCGCGCCTCGTCGCCCGCGTCCTGTACCCGGGCGCGGTGCGTTGAGCGGGATCGGCTCTCCCAGGAAGCCAGCAGGAGTTCCTCCGGCAGGCCGGCCGATTCAAAGGCAACAACCTGGTGTGCCATGTCCTCCAGGACCACCGGGGATCCCAGGACGGCCCCCAATTGGGCCACGATATAGTCCGCCGGCGCACCGCGCAGGCTCAGTTCGGAGAACAGGGCGTGGACCTCATCGCGGGCCTGCAAGGCCCCCATCTGCTCGGCGATGATGCGCCCGTGCACGGCCTCGGTGACTGAGACAAACTTGACCCTGCGCTCCAGAACCACCAGCGGCAGGCCCTGGCTCAGGCAACATTCCACCAGGCGTTGGGGTGCGTGCCGATAGCGGGTTCCAAGCTCCAGAACCAGCCCCGCAACGCGAGCAGCCGTCAGTTCGGCGATATAGCCGGGGATCCAGCCGTCGCCGTCGGGCCAGCCAACCCCTGTGGCCAGCAACAGTTCATGGCCATCGAGCAGCTCGGTCACATCCTGCGCCTCAACCACATGGACCCAGCGGACGGCGTTGCCCAGGTGGGCCGCACCCGCCAGTACGCGGGCACCGCCGTCAAGGAAAACGGGCAGGGCAAGCACCTCGGCGACCGTGGGAAGCGTGTCCGGACGATCTGTCCGGATGGGGGTGAAATTCCGTTCATTTGTCAGGGCTCTGCTCCATGTCTTCCGTGTGAGGATCGTTACTGAGAGCATACAGCGGGCGCCGAACGGACTGTCCGGACACGTAGACACTGAAGCCAATTGACACTCAAGGAAGAAAACACATGCAGCTGATTCCCCACTTCATCGCCGGCCAAGAGGACAGCACCTCCGAGCGCCGAGGCGCCGTCTACAACCCGGCCACGGGCGTGCAGCACAAGGAAGTGGCTTTCGCCACCACAGAGTTCGCGAACCACGCCATCGCCGCGGCGGCTGCTGCACTTCCGGACTGGCGCGCCACCTCGCTGACCAAGCGAACCGACATCTTCTTCAAGCTGCGCACGCTGCTGCAGGAGCGCAAGTCCGAGCTGGCAGCGATTGTCACCAGCGAGCACGGCAAGGTGCTCGAGGATGCCGCCGGGGAAATCGCCCGCGGCAGTGAGAACGTCGAGTTCGCGGCAGGGCTGATCAATCTGCTCAAGGGCGAACACAGCGAGCAGGTTTCTTCCGGCATTGACGTGCACAGCATTAAGCAGCCGGTGGGCGTGGTTGGCTGCATCACCCCGTTCAACTTCCCTGTCATGGTGCCGCTGTGGATGATCGCCAGCGCCATCGCCTGCGGCAACACGGTGGTGCTCAAGCCCAGCGAAAAGGATCCCTCCGCTGCCATCTTCCTGGCCAAGCTGTTCCAGGAAGCCGGGCTGCCCGACGGCGTGCTGAACGTGCTCCAGGGTGACAAGGAAGCCGTTGATGCCATCTTGGACAGCCCCACCGTGAAAGCCGTCAGCTTTGTGGGCTCCACACCCATTGCCCGCTCCATCTACCAGCGTGCTGCCGCCAACGGCAAGCGTGTCCAGGCCCTGGGCGGCGCCAAGAACCACATGATGGTGCTGCCCGATGCGGACCTTGAAAACGCTGCCGACGCCGCCGTTTCAGCGGCCTATGGTTCCGCCGGGGAGCGCTGCATGGCCGTCAGCGTGGTGGTCACCGTGGGCGACATCGCCGATGACCTGGTCGCAGCCATCAAGGACCGCCTGGGTGCCTTGAAGATTGGCGACGGCACGGCGGCAGGAACGGACATGGGTCCGCTGATCACCGGCGAACACCGCGACAAGGTGGCCTCCTACGTGGCCGGCGCGGCTGCCGAAGGGGCCACGGTGATCGCCGACGGCCGCGAAACCCTCTTCGAAAACGACGGCTTCTTCATTGGCGTCACCCTGCTGGATCACGTCAAGCCCCACATGTCGGTCTACACCGATGAGATCTTCGGACCTGTGCTCTGTGTGGTCCGCACGGAGAGCTACGACGAGGCCCTGGAGCTGATCAACAGCAACCAGTTCGGCAACGGCACCGCCATCTACACTCGTGACGGCGGCGCCGCCCGTTCCTTCCAGTTCGACGTCGAAGCCGGCATGGTGGGCATCAACGTCCCCGTTCCCGTCCCCGTGGGATCGTTCTCCTTTGGCGGTTGGAAGGACTCCCTGTTTGGCGACGCCCACATCTACGGCCCGGAAAGCGTGCACTTCTACACGCGCAGCAAGGTTGTCACCACCCGGTGGAACGACCCCTCCACCTCCTCGGTCAACCTGGGCTTCCCGAGCAACTCCTAATTGCGGCCCCAAAGAGAGACGGACACTTCCATGACTGACATCCTGACCACTTTCCCGGCTGCGCCTACCAGCGAGAACGTCGACGTCGAACGCACGGTCCGCCACAATGACCGCACCCACGTGTTGCATTCCTGGTCTGCGCAGGCCAAGATTGACCCGCTGCCCGTTGAGGGAGGCATGGGCTCCACCTTCTGGGACTACCAGGGCAACAGCTACCTTGACTTCGGCGCCCAGCTGGTCAACCTGAACTTGGGTCACCAGCACCCGGACCTCGTGAAGGCCATCCAGGACCAGGTCGGCAAGATGGCCACCATCGCGCCCGCCTTCGCCAACGATGTCCGCGGCGAACTCGCGGCCCTGATCGCCGCCAAGGCCCCCGGCAACCTCAACAAGGTGTTTTTCACCAACGGCGGCGCCGAAGCCAATGAAAACGCCGTGCGCATGGCCCGGGCATTCACCGGCAAGTCCAAGATCCTAGCCCAGTACCGGTCCTACCACGGCGCCACGTCCACGGCCATGGCGCTCACAGGTGATCCTCGCCGCTGGGCCAATGAGCCCGGTGCCGCCTCTGTGGCCCACTTCTTTGGCCCGTACGCGTACCGTTCCCCGTTCCACTCCAGCACGCCCGAGGAAGAAAGTGCCCGAGCCCTGGAGCACCTGGAAAGCGTCATCGTCCTTGAAGGTGCCTCCACGATTGGCGGCATCATCATTGAAACCGTGGTGGGCACCAACGGCATCCTGGTCCCGCCACCCGGCTACCTTCCCGGCGTGCGCGCCCTGTGCGACAAGTACGGGATCGTCTACATTGCCGACGAGGTTATGGCAGGCTTTGGCCGCATTGGCGAGTGGTTCGCGGTGGACGCGTTCAACGTGGTCCCGGACCTGATCTCCTTCGCCAAGGGCGTGAACTCAGGCTACGTGCCCCTGGGCGGGGTGGTCATGAGCGATGAGATCGCGGCGATCTTCGATGAAAAGCCCTACCCTGGCGGGCTGACCTACTCGGGCCACCCTTTGGCGTGTGCCCCGGGCGTGGCCACGTTCAAGGTTTTCGAGCGCGACGGCGTGTTGGCGCATGTCCGTGACCTGGGCAATCGGGTGGTCCGCCCGATCCTTGAGTCGTGGCTGGCGAAGCACCCCAGCGTGGGTGAGGTCCGGGGCCAGGGGCTGTTCTGGGCCGTGGAGCTGGTCACCAACCAGGAAAGCCGCGAGCCATTGGTGCCGTTCAACGCCGCAGGCGAAGCAACACGTCCCATGGCTGAAGTGGTGGCCGCGTGCAAAGCCCGCGGCGTGTGGCCCATGACCAACAACAACCGCATCCACATCTGCCCGCCGCTGATCATCACCGAAGAAGAGCTGCGAACCGGGCTGGAGGTCATCGACGAAGCGTTGACCGTGGCCGACGGGTTCGTGCGCTAAAACCCTTTACAACAACAATATTGCTTGTAGGCTGTTTAGTATTCTTCGTTTTCCGTGGTGGATGTCCTGAATTCCATGGATTCAGGACATCCACCTTGCTTTTTGTCACGTTTTTCGAAGTTAGATGGTCCATTGGCGAACCAACCACCAGGGGTGCGTAATGACTGCAACAAGGTATGAGAATCCGGGGCTGTTCATCAACGGCGCATTTGCGGCGGCCGGAAGCGGACGCACCTCGCCCGTGGTCAATCCCGCCACAGGCCGGGAGATCGCGCAGGTGGCCATCGCCGATGCCGCCGACGTTGACCGCGCCTATGCCGCCGCTGCCGCGGCAGCCAAGGACTGGGGGAGGGCCACCCCGTCCGAGCGGCAAAATGCGCTGCTGAAGCTGGCCGATCTCTTGGAGGAGCACGCAGCAGAATTCATTGAGCTGGAAAGCGCGCAAACAGGGCAGCCATTCGCCATGATCGCCAACGAGCAAATTCCGCCGTGCGCCGACCAGCTGCGCTTCTTTGCCGGAGCGGCCCGAACCATGGACGCCTCGGCCGCCGGTGAGTATGTGCCCAACCGGACCTCGTTCATCCGCCGCGAGCCGATCGGCGTCGTAGGCCAAGTGACGCCCTGGAACTACCCGCTCATGATGGCCATCTGGAAGATTGGCCCGGCACTGGCGGGAGGCAACACGATTGTCCTCAAACCCTCCGACACCACGCCGCTGACCACCCTGCGCCTGGCCGAACTCGCCGCCCAGGTGCTGCCCGCGGGCGTATTCAATGTGGTCACCGGCGACCGCGACACCGGCCGGGCCGTGGTGGAGCATGCCGCTCCCGAGCTTGTATCCATCACAGGCAGTGTGCGGGCCGGCATGGAGGTGGCGAAGTCTGCTGCCCTGGATCTCAAGCGCACCCACCTGGAACTTGGCGGCAAAGCACCCGTGCTGGTTTTTGCCGACGCGGACCTGGCCAAGGCGGCCAAGATCATCGCCATGGCAGGACTCTACAACGCCGGCCAGGACTGCACAGCCGCCACCCGCGTCCTGGTGGAGGCTTCGGTTCATGACGAGTTTGCAGCTGCCTTGGCGGCCGAGGCGGCCAGCTATTCCGTGGGTGCCCCGGAGGAGAATGCCGACATGGGTCCGCTGAACAATGCGGGGCAGCTGGCCCGGGTTGCGGCGTTTGTTGCGAACCTGCCGGACCACGCCCGCATACTGACCGGCGGCCACACGCTTGACCGTGACGGCTTTTTCTATGCGCCCACAGTGGTGGCCGGACTGGCCCAAACGGATGCGGCCATCCAGGAGGAGATCTTCGGTCCCGTCATTACCGTCCAGTCCTTTGCCTCGGAGGAACAAGCAGTTCAATGGGCCAACGATGTGCCGTTCGGCCTGTCTTCCAGCGTCTGGACCAGAGACGTGGCCCGGGCCATGGACCTGAGCCGGCAGCTGGACTTTGGCGCTGTCTGGATCAATGACCATCTGACCATCAGCGCCGAACTGCCCCACGGCGGCTTCAAGCACTCCGGCCATGGCAAGGATCTGTCCATGTATGCGTTGGAGGACTACACCCGCGTCAAGCACGTCATGGTGAACCTTGAACGCTGAGGGCGGCGGGACCACCAACGGCGAGGTGTCCTTTTGGTACGCCGGATCCGGTGTCCCGGTGCCGGCGAACCCGCTGGAGCGCGACGCCGCAGCTGACGTCTGCATTGTTGGCGCCGGATACACGGGGCTGTGGACCGCCTACTATTTGGCCAAGGCCGATCCCAGCCTGCGGATTGTCATCTGTGAGGCGGAATTTGCCGGCTACGGTGCCTCCGGGCGCAACGGCGGGTGGCTCACCAACAGCATCACCGGTGGCCGTGAAGGCTATGTGCGCTCCCATGGCCGGGACGCCGTGGTGCGTTTTCAGGACGCCATGAACCGCACGGTGCAGGAGGTGATGGATGTTGCCGCCGCCGAAGGGATCGACGCGGACATCGTCAAGGGCGGCGAGCTGAACGTCGCCCTGAACGCTGCGCAGCTGCAACGGCTCACGGCTTTCGCGGCGCAGGAAGCCCAATGGCCAAACACCGACACCGAGCTCCTTGACGCGGCGCAAACGGCCGAGCGGATCACGATTGCTGGCGCAGTGGGCGGCATCTGGCACCCGCACTGCGCCCGCATCCAACCGGCCAAGCTGGTCCGTGGGCTTGCCAACGCTGTCCGGCGGCTGGGAGTCACCCTCCATGAGGGCACCCCCGCCGTGGAAATTGCGCCTGGTGCCGTGCGGACCACCCGCGGCACCGTGACGGCGCGCTACGTCATCCGGGCCACCGAAGGATTCACCGCGGGGTTGGCCGGCCAACGGCGCAGCTGGATCCCGCTGAACTCCTCCATGATCGTCACCGAACCGCTGGCCGCCGGGCAGTGGGAGGCCATTGGCTGGGACGGGGCAGAGACCCTGGCGGACCTAGCCCACGCCTACATTTACGCCCAGCGCACGGCCGACGGCCGGATCGCCATCGGCGGACGCGGGGACCCTTACAAGTTTGGTTCCCGCACCGACGTCGACGGCCACACCCCCGAGAAAACTGTTCGGGCACTGGGTGACATGCTCACCCGGCTGTTTCCCGCCGTCGAAGGCATCGGGATTGACCACGCGTGGTCGGGGGTCCTGGGTGTCCCGCGCGACTGGCACGCCACCGTCGGTTTGACGGACGACGGCGTTGGCTGGGCGGGCGGCTATGTGGGCACAGGGGTGGCCACCACCAACCTGGCCGGGCGCACCCTGGCCGACCTCATTCTTGGCCGCACCACCGAACTGACCACCCTGCCCTGGGTGGGGCGGCAGGTGCGCAAGTGGGAGGTGGAACCGCTGCGATGGCTGGCCGTGAAGACCCTCTATGCCACCTACAACGCAGCGGACCGGGCAGAATCCGGCGGCCGGACCACCACGCACCCGCTGGCCCACGCCGCCGATCTCATCAGCGGCAAGGCTTGATCGGCGGCACGGGACGATAAGGTAAAGATTATGCACCCGGAAATTAACCAGACCGAACTCGATGACATCTCCAAGCGGATCATCGAGGAACTGCAGGAGGACGGCCGACGGTCCTACGCGGCCATCGCCGAGTCCGTGGGCCTCTCCGACGCAGCCGTGCGCCAACGCATCAAGCGCCTCATCGATGGCAAGCTGCTGGAGATCGTGGCGGTCACCGATCCGCTCCGGCTGGGATTCAACCGCCAGGCCATGATCGGTGTAAAGGTCCAGGGCCGGATGGAGACGGTGGCGGAGGCTCTGGAATCCTTCCCCGAGGTCAGCTACATTGTGCTCACGGCGGGCCAATACGACCTCCTGGTGGAGGTGGTCTGCGAGGACGACGCCCATCTGCTGCGCCTGCTGGGCCGGATGCGGGAGCTGCCCGCGGTACTGTCCACCGAGACGTTCATGTACCTGAAGCTGCACAAGCAGCGCTACGACTGGGGCACCCGCTAGCGTTCGGCTTCATCGCCACCACACCGCCACGCCGAGTCAGACCGAGCGCCGCTGAGACATGCGTAGTCCAACGTCTGTTTCGCGGCGCTCGGTCTGACTCGGCCCCAGGCGCGGCGCTCGGTCTGACTCGGCCCCAGGTTAGGACCCGGCGATGGTCTTGGCGATGTCCGTGGAGCTCTCTCCCATGCGCCGCAGCACCAGTGCCACCACCGCCAGCGCCACCAGCGTCAGCAGCAGCATGATGGTGGAGACCGCAGCAATTTCCGGACGCAGGGAGACTCGCAGGGAACTGAAGATGTACACCGGCCAGGGTGTGTTGCCGGGGACCTGCACAAAGCTGGACACAATGGTGTTGTCCAGGCTCAGCGTGAACGACATCAGTGCGCCGGCCAGGATGCCGGGGGCGGCGATGGGCAGGGTGATCTGCCAAAACTTGTTCCAGGGGGTGGCGTACAAATCCGCTGCCGCTTCCTCCAACGCCAAGTCGGTGCCCTGCATGCGTGCCCGCACAATGAATGTCACCACGGCGATCGACATGACGGTGTGGGCCACCACCAGCCTGACCATGCCGTTGTTGATGGGGGTGATGCCAAAGTCGGTGCCCAGGCTGACAAACCACGGCAGGATGGAGATGGCGTCCACAATCTCCGGGGTGACAAGGGTCAGGGCCAGCAGTCCGGTCAGCATGATGGCCCACTTGGCTTTTTTCTTGGCCCTGGCCAAGGCCAGCCCGCCCAGGGTGCCCAGGATGGTGGAGAGCAGCGCCGTGCCCAGGGCCGCCTGCAGGGAGGTCATGACGGAGCCGCGGATCACCTGGTTGCCTGCGGCATTGATGTAGGCGTCAAAGCCAAAGCCCTCCCAGGCGGCCAACAGGCGGCCGGTGTTGAAGGAGTAAATGAAGATGACCAGGATGGGCAGGAACAGGAAGCAAAACACCAGCACACCAAAGATGCCCATGGCGATGGCCAGGGGATCGCGCCGCTTCCTGTGGATGGGGGCGGGACCTCCTGCCGTCGTGGCCGACCGCTTCTCGGCGGGATCGTTCAAGACTGTGGTGCTCATGATGCGGGCTCCTCAATGACCACCCTGCGGTTGAAGCGCAGGATGGCACGGATGATCAGGTAGATGGCACCGACGATGGCCACGGTGAGCAGGATGAAGACCATCAGCAGCACCGCCATGGCCGAACCCAGGGCCCAGTTTTGGGCTGAGTTGAACTGGTTGGCCACGAGTTGGCCCACCATGTTGCCCTGTGCGCCGCCCAGGACGGAGGCGGTGATGTAGTCGCCCATCAACGGGATGAACACCAGCAGGCTGCCGGAGATGATGCCCGGCGCTGCCAGGGGAAGCGTTACGGAGAACATGGTCCGCCACCGGTTGGCCCCCAGATCGCGGCTGGCCTCGCGCAAGCTGGCCCCGGCCCGATCCATTGACACAAACAACGGCAGAATCATCAAGGGCAGGTAGTTGTAGACCACGCCCAACTGCACGGCGGCGCGGGTGTACAGAATTTCAATGGGCCCGCCAATCACGCCAAGATTCTGCAGGGCATCGGAGACAAAGCCCTCGGGAGCCAGCATGATCTGCCAGCCCAGGGTGCGCACCAGAAAGTTGGTCCAAAACGGCACCAGCACCAGGGCCACCAGCAGTCCGCGCCACTTGACCGGCACCTTCACCGCCATCCAATAGGCAAACGGGATGCCTATCAACAGGCAGATCAACGTGCCCAGGCCGGCAATTTGCAGGGTGTTGATGAACGTGGACAGGAACGTTGGGTCCAGCGCCTCAAAGTACCTGTCAAAAGACAGGGTCGCGTTGGAGTGGGCAGTGAACAAGTCAGGTTTGTAGCCAAAGCTGTACCAGAGAACTAAACCCACGGGGATGATGAAGAAGAACACCAGGTACGCCCAGCTGGGAAAGGAGAGCGCCGCCGCCCCCACGTTTCGAGAAGAAAGTTTTCTCATGCCCCTGCCTTTGCTTGCATGCGGTTCAGGATCTGGACCCGGCGTTCCTGCCCATCGTTGAGCACTGCCGCCTGCAGCCTGTCCAGGACGTCCTGTGGCGGAAAGACCAGATCTGGCAACTCCATCTCGTTGGCCAAGGCGGCCTCCTTCAAGTCCTTGATGCCGGTGTGGTAGCCAATGTATTCAACCTCGCGTAGCGCCACCTCGGGGTTCATCATGTGGTTGATGAAGGCGTAGGCGGCGTCCGGGTGCTGTGCCCCGGTGGCCAGCGACCAATTGTCCATCCACAGATTTGCCGTGGGGGTGGGGAACACAAACTTCCACCGCTCCGGGTCCTCCGCCGCCAGCAATCCCTGCCGGGCGTCACCGTTGAAAGCCTGCATGAGGGCAAAGGTGCCTTGCGGGATGCCTGAAGTAACCACGCTTGAATTGAAGGCCCTGATGTTTGGTGCCAGTGTGTTCACCAGGTATTTTTCTGCGGCATCCAGGGCGACCGGGTCGGTCGAATTCATGTCCATGTCCTTGGCGCCAAGGTAGATGGCAACCACCTCCCACGAATCCTCCAGCACGGCGGTCTTCCCGCTCGCAGGACCCTCCGCAGCCGTCATGAAGTCCTGCCACGATGTCAGCTCGTCCTTGATCACGGTGGTGTCATACACATACCCCGTGGTTCCCCACGCCTTGGGAATGGAGTGTTTGTTGCCCGGGTCCCACACCTGGTTGGTGTACGTGGCATCAAGGTTGGCCATGTTGGGCAGCAGACTGTGGTCAAGGGCTTGCAGCAGGCCGTTGGCCACCATTTGGGGAATGTACAGGCCCGTGGGCACCACCACGTCATAGCCGCTGGTGCCCCGGGTGGCCGCCAGTTTGGCGATCAGCTCCTCATTGGAGCCAAAACTGTCCAGTTGCACCCGCACGCCCGTTGAATCCTGAAAAGCGCTGATGTTGTCCGGGTCCTCGTAGTCACCCCACGAATACACGTTCAGCTGCCGTCCCAGATTGCCGTTGGGCACGGCGGATGCGGCGAAGCTTTTGTCATTGCCGCACCCGCCCAAGGCCAGGGAAGCACCTACGACGGCGAAGCCGCCCAGCAGCGCACGCCGGCTGATCTTCGGGATGGCTGCGGCGGGAGCCAGCACCTTGATTGGTTCCTCTGGGCGCATCTCACTCTCCCGCACTGGGATGGGGATTGGGGAAGACCTGCACATGTTGGGGCTGCCAACTGAACCACACCGGCGTGCCCGCCGTGGGCAGCACCCCGTTGCTGGGTGCCGTGCGGGCCAGCAGTTCATGGCCGGATCCGGTGGTCATCTGGTACTGGATAACATCGCCCAGGAAGGAAACCACACCAACCGTTCCACCCACCACGTTGACCCCGCCCGGAGGTTCTTCGCTGTGAACCGTGATGGACTCGGCCCGCACGGCAGCCAAAACCGGGGAACCCGCAGCGCCGATTCTGGGCGCCTGGGCGAGCAGCACGCCGTCGGCCGTTTCCACGCTCCCATCGGTGCCCAGCGTGCCGGCAATGAAGTTCTGCTTGCCGATGAACCCGGCCACAAAGGATGTTGCGGGGTTGGTGTAGATTTCCTCCGCCGTGCCCACCTGTTGGATCTGCCCGTCCAGCATCACCACAATCCTGTCGCTCATGGACATGGCCTCGGCCTGGTCGTGCGTGACAAAGATGAAGGTGATGCCCAGCTGGCGCTGGAGCGCCTTGAGTTCGAGCTGCATCTCCTCACGGAGTTTCCTGTCCAGGGCGGACATGGGCTCATCCAGCAACAGCACCTTGGGCCGGTTGACGATGGCCCGGGCCAGCGCCACGCGCTGCTGCTGGCCGCCGGAGAGCAGTTTGGGGTTCCGGTTGGCGAATTTTGACATCTGCACCAGGCCCAGCGCCTCGGACACCCGGGCGGCAACCTCCGCCTTGGGGGTGCGTTTTTGCCGCAGCCCATAGGCCACGTTCTCGGCCACGGTCATGTGCGGGAACAAGGCGTAGGCCTGAAACACGGTGTTGATGGGGCGCTTGTTGGGCGGGACCCCCACCACGGAGCTGCCCGCCAGCAGGATGTCGCCCTGGTCGGGTTCCTCGAAGCCGCCAATCATGCGCAGCAGCGTGGTCTTGCCGCAGCCGGAAGGGCCCAGCAGGGACAGGAACTCCCCGGAATGCACGTCCAGGTCGATTCCTGCCACGGCGGGGGATGCGCCGTAGCGTTTGACCACGCCGCGGATCTGCACCGATCCGGCGCCGCGGCTTGCGTCTCCGTCGGCAACTGTGGGGCTGAGGACTGAATTTTGAGTCACGGTATGAACCTGTTCTTCCTTGCGTGGTGGTCAGGAGTCGAAGCCGAGGCCAACGGCGTCGAGGGTTTTCAGGAGCAGGTTCCGTTTGCCGCCGTTGTGGTCGGCACGGTCCAGGGACCAGCGGGTGGCCTGGATGCCCACGGAGGCAAAGGGTTCAGGCGGGAACGGCAGCGGTTTGGAGCGGACCATTTTGAGTCGGGTCCGTTCGGTGTCCCTGCCTGCCAGCTGGTCCAGCATGACCTTGGCGGCAAAGTGCGTTGCCGCAACGCCCAGGCCCGTGAAGCCTGTTGCATAGCCCACCCGTCCGCCGTGTGCGGTGCCGAAGAAGGCGCAGAACCGGGTGGAGGTGTCGATGGCGCCAGCCCAGCGGTGCGAGAACTTGATGCCCTCCAGCTGCGGAAAGGTGGTGAAAAAGTGGCTGGCCAGCTTGCGGAACGTCTCCGGGCTGTCCTCATATTCGTTCCGCACCTCGCGGCCAAAATGGTACAGCGCGTCGTAGCCGCCCCACAGGATGCGGTTGTCGGTGCTGAGGCGGTAGTAGTGGAACTGGTTGGC
The DNA here is from genome assembly GCF_054510895.1 of Arthrobacter sp. HLT1-20. Taxonomy (NCBI): domain Bacteria; kingdom Bacillati; phylum Actinomycetota; class Actinomycetes; order Micrococcales; family Micrococcaceae; genus Arthrobacter; species Arthrobacter sp. HLT1-20. The sequence continues at coordinate 134,322 of NZ_JBTNDR010000003.1, forward strand.
CACGTCGGAGAAACCCTGGCGGTTGCTCCACCCAATGGACTCCAGTTGTTCGGGCGTCAACGGCTCGGTCATGAGCACGTAGTCGTAGACCGGCACGGTGAACAGGCGGTTGCGCTTGAGCAGTGAGGGGAACACGTTGGTGGCCAGGGCAACCTTGGCCGCGGTGACGCGCCCCCTGTCGGTGTGGACCACCACGTCACCGCCGCCCTTGCCGGGAACGAGGGAGGTGGCGCCGGAGTGCTCAAAGATCTCCACGCCCAGCTCGCGGCACACCCGGGCCAGTTCCCGGGCCAGCTTGGCCGGGTGAACCAGGGCAGTCTCCTGTTTGGACCACAGCCCGGCCAGGTACGTGGGAGAGTTCAACTCCGCCCGCACCTGGTCCTGGTCAAGGAAGACCGTGTCCCCGCCGTCCGCCGCTGCCTTGAGCTCTGGAACCTGGTAGGCCTCCACCGCAACGCCAATGGAGCCGGTGCGCTCAAACTCGCAGTCCAGGCCCAGGTCCTTGACTGCCTGTTCAATTTCGTTCAGGTTGGCCAGGCCCAGGGCGTTGAGTTGGTCGATCTCCTCCGGGAAGCGGCTCTCACCGTTCTCGTGTCCGTGGGTCAGGCTCGCCTCCACGAAACCGCCGTTGCGGCCCGACGCCGCCCAGCCCACCGTGTGGGATTCCAGGACCACCACGCGACGGGTGGGGTCTTCCTGCTTGGCGAGCAGCGCCGTCCACAGGCCACAGTACCCGGCCCCCACCACCACCAAATCTGCCTCGAGTTGCCCCGTGAGGGGCGCACCCAGGGGTGCGGGGCCGACGTCGTCAAGCCAGAAGGGGACATGCTTGGCCCCCGCCAGGGCCGCCTCGATCACGGCAGGGGCGGGGATGTTGCGTTCAAATACTGTTGATCCCATGGATTAGAGCAACTCCTGTGCCTGGGTGAGTGTGGTGCGGAGGATGGATTCAATCTCATCGAACTGGGGCTGGCCAATGATCAGGGGCGGGGACAGCTGGATGACGGGGTCCCCGCGGTCATCGGCCCTGCAGTACAAGCCATTGTTGAACAGTTCCTTGGACAGGAAGTCCTTCAGGACCCGCTGGCATTCCTCCTCGCTGAAGGTCTCCTTGGTGGCCTTGTCCTTGACCAGTTCCAGGCCGTAGAAGTAGCCGGCGCCGCGCACATCACCCACGATGGGCAGGTCCTTGAGCTTTTCCAGGGTGGCCCGGAAGGCGTCCTCGTTGGCGCGGACGTGGCCGTTGAGGTTCTCGCGCTCGAAGATGTCAAGGTTGGCAAGGGCGACGGCGGCCGAGACCGGGTGCCCGCCGAACGTGTATCCGTGGCCAAAGACGTTGCGCCCGTCTGCGAACGGCTCGTAGAGCTTCTCCGAGGCGATGAGGGCGCCCATGGGGGAGTAGCCGCTGGTGAGCCCCTTGGCGCAGGTGATCATGTCCGGAACGTAGCCGTACCGTTCGGCGCCAAAGTATGTGCCCAGCCGGCCAAAGGCGCAGATCACCTCGTCGCTGACCAGCAGGACGTCGTAGTGATCGCAGATCTCCCGCACCCGCTGGAAGTATCCCGGTGGCGGCGGGAAGCAGCCGCCGGCGTTCTGGACGGGCTCCAGGAACACGGCGGCCACGGTGTCCGGGCCCTCCTGAAGGATGACGCGTTCTATCTGGTTGGCGGCCCAGAGCCCAAAGGCAACGGGATCCTCGCCGTGGTGTTCGGCCCGGTAGATGTTGGTGTTGGGCACCCGGAAGGTGGACGGCACCAGGGGTTCAAAGTCCTGTTTCAGTTCGGGGATGCCAGTGATGGAAAGGGCCCCGTGTGTGGTGCCGTGGTAGGCGGTGGTGCGGGAGATGGCCTTGTGCTTGCCCGGCTTGCCCTTGATCTTGAAGTACTGCTTGGCCAATTTCCATGCGGATTCCACGGCTTCGCTGCCGCTGTTGGTGAAAAAGACCCTGTTCAGTTCTCCCGGGGCCAGGGCGGCCAGGCGTCCGGCCAGTTCCGCTGCGGGCTCGTTGGCGTAGGACCACAGGGGGAAGTAGGAGAGCTGCTCCGCCTGGAGTGCCGCAGCCTCTGCCAATTCCCTGCGGCCGTGGCCCACCTGGACGGTGAACAGCCCGGCCAGGCCGTCCAGGTAGCGCTTCCCCGCGTCATCAAAGATGTAGGCGCCCTCGCCGCGGACAATCATGGGCAGCTCGGCGGCATGTTGTGGCTGCGGCGAAAAGTGCAGCCACAGGTTCTCATGGCCGGCCCGGCGAATCGATGGGTGGGTTGTGGCGGCTGACAACAACTCGGGCATGCTGCTCTCCTTGCAAACGGACGGCCGCACCGGCAGTGGTGCGGCTTGCTGTCCAGTCTGCCCGTCATTCGTAGCCGTTACAAGGGAATCGGTGGAAAAGATTTGGCTAGACTTCAGAATCCATTGTCAGGAAAGCGATTGCTTTGAATTACGTTGCAATATCGGCGATTTGTGATATGCGACAGATTGCCGCAAGTGACGCGTCGATCAGCCGTTCGGAGCAAGGGCGGCCGTCCGCTCGGCGGACTGGATGACGGACGTCACGCCCAACAGGTACAGGTCCTCGTCCTCCAGTTGCATAAGCTGCGCGCCCACTGCCGCGATGCGCGGATACTTGCGGGGGTCAGCGAGGATCGGACCCTCGAACCAGGGGCTGGACTTGTCCGCCTCGGTGCCGCGCAAACTACGCTCGCGTGCAATGCCGGCGGCGCTGGAGAGTATATGTGCAGCTAGCAGGGCGTAGTGGCGCACCAGGTCATCCCCCGCGAGGCCAGCCCGCGCGAAGGCGTCGAGCATGAATTCCACCGCATCCAGTTCGCCCGGCCCGTGCGTGGTCAGCACAATCGCCTCGACGCCGATTGCGGGGTATCTGGCGAAGAGGTCAAGGGTGGATGTTGCCAGCTGGGTCAGCCGCTCCCGCCAGTTAGCAGGGTCAGCGGTCACGTTCGCCACGCTCTGCCCGATGAGTTCATCAAGGAGCTCCCGCATGAGGTCCTCCTTGTTGCGGAAGTGCCGGTAGATCGCCGTCGGATCCGCATCCAGCAACGCGCCAAGTTCACGCACCGAGATGGACGGGGAGCCGGGGATGGCTGCGAGCTTGAGCCCTGCGGCGATAATGGTGTCGCGGTCAAGGCGGCCACGTCCGGACGTTGGTTGCGCCGCGGCGCTGCGGGTGGAGGTTGCTGGCTTCATGGTTGTATTCTCCACGCAAACGGGCCTCAAATCGAATCCAAAACTACTTAGACAACACCGTTGACAATCATGTTGCGCAGTGATTAGCCTTGGCCTATTCGCCCCGTTCAACGATGAAGTGAGGATGACAGTTGGTTTTTGCAGACGTATTGTTTACCGGCGGTGCCGTATTTACCGGCGCCGGCACACCCCTCCGAGATCACGCCGTTGCGGTGGTTGGAGAGCGCATCGCGGGGATCCTTCCGGAGGATCAAGCCGGCGCCTGGATCGGCGAGCAGACCCGCGTGGTTCAGCTCAGCGGTGCCTTGCTCAGCCCGGGCTTCCAAGATGGGCACATCCACCCCGTCAGTGGCGGGGTGGAGCTCTTGATGTGCAATCTCACCGAGGCCGCGAACGCCACCGAAGCCCTGGCCACGATCAAGGCGTACGCCCAGGACAATCCCGGGGAACCATGGATTCTCGGCGGGGGCTGGTCCATGGACCACTATCCGGGCGGTTCGCCGCTGCGAACTCTGCTGGATGAGATTGTCCCGGACCGGCCGGTCCTGCTCCTGAGCCGTGATCACCACAGCACCTGGGCGAACACGGCCGCCATCCTCCTGGCCGGCGTCGACGCCAGCACTGCCGATCCCACAGACGGCCGCATTGAGCGAGAGGCAGACGGGACACCGGCGGGTACCTTCCATGAGGGGGCCGGCGAACTGTTCGCCAGTATCCGACCGGCCACGGACCCCGAGCTCGTCTACCGTGGGTTGCTGCGTGCACAACAGGATTTGATCGCGTTGGGCATCACGGGGTGGCAGGACGCCATGATCGGTGAAGGCTCCAGCGGGATCGTTGACGCTGCCGGTGCCTATGAGCGGGCCCTCGCCGAAGGTGAGCTGCTGGTGCATGTGGTGGGTGCCCAGTGGTGGGAGCGGTCCGGTGGAATGGAGCAGGTTGAGCGGATGACGCGCCGCCGCGATGCTGTCGCAGCCGCTGGAAACCCGTTCCGCTATTCCCTCGGGACAGCGAAGATCATGGTTGACGGCGTCGCGGAGAACGCGACGGCGTCCATGTTGACGCCCTATAGAGACAAGCACGGACATGACACTGGCAACCATGGCATCTCCTTCATCGACGAAGCCAAGCTGCAGGACTATGTGGTGGCCCTGGACGCGGAGGGAATGCAGGTTCATTTCCATGCGCTGGGTGACAAGGCTGTGCGGGACGCCCTGAACGCGATCGAGGCGGCGCGGGCCGCGAACGGCGAGTCGGACGGCCGCCACCAACTGGCGCACCTGCAGATCGTGGACGAGGTGGACACCGCCCGCTTTGCCCCACTCGGAGCCATCGCGAACCTGCAAGCTTTGTGGGCCTGCCATGAAGACCAGTTGGACCAGCTCACGCTGCCGTTCCTGCAAGAGGGTGCCGAAGCCCGCCAGTATCCGTTCGGTGACTTGGTCAGGCACGGGGCGCGGCTGGCGGCCGGCAGCGACTGGCCCGTCTCCAGTGCCAATCCCATCGAGGCTGTGGACATTGCCGTGAACCGGGTCTCCCCGGGGAACAATGCGCCGCCGCTGGGTGGTGAGCACCAACGCATGGATTTGGCCACGGCCATGGCCGCCTACACTTCCGGCACCGCTTACGCCAACCATCGCGACCATGACACCGGGGCTGTGCGTGAGGGCTACCTGGCCAACCTGGTGGTTCTGGCACCCGACCCGTTTACCGTGCCCCGTGAAGAGATCCACCGTTCCACAGTGGTCTCCACATGGATCGAGGGAAACCTTGTGTACTCCCGCCCCATCAGCCCGGAAGAGGAAAAATGACCAGGTCCACGCACACCCGAAGTTTTGCACCTTCAGCGGCTGCTGCCGCGGTCCTCATGTCGGCCACCTTGGCCATCTCCGGATGTTCAGGGGCACAACCGGGGCCAACGGCCACCAAGGCGACGTGGGAGCTCACCAGCCAGACGGACAAACCCAAGGGTGACATTGATTCGTATTCGTGGGTGAGCTACGCCGAACCGTTTTCGCTGGACTATGCCTACGCCTTTGACTACGCGGACAACCAGGTCCTGGCCAACGTGTGTGAGTCATTGCTGCGGCTGAATCCCGACTACACACTGACTCCTAGCCTTGCCGAAAAATTCGAACACCCTACGCCAACCACCTGGGTCTACACGATCCGATCTGGCGTCACCTTTCACGACGGCACTGCCATGACGGCCGACGACGTAGTGGCATCGATGAGCAGGCACCTGGATCCCTCGGTGGGCTCCTCTTGGTTCTCGGTGTACCAAAACGTCACGTCCGTCAACAAGACCGGTGATCGCGAGGTCACCGTCACGACGAAGCAGGCCGACTCGCAGTTCAACCTGTCCATGGGTGGCTCGGCAGGTGTGGTCGAATCCGCAGCCACGCTGGCGGCTTCCGGTGCAAATTACGGAAACTCCACAGGCAAGGTCAACTGCACGGGCCCGTTCAGTCTTGAGGATTGGAAGTCGGGCGAGAGCATCACGCTCAAGCGCAACGAAAACTACTGGGACGCAGACCTGCGGGCAAAAGCCGGCGAAGTGAAGTTCCTGTTCATGAACGACGCCAATGCCCGGGTCAACGCCTTGAAGTCGGGCCAGGTCGACGGCGGGTGGATGGTTCCGGCCGAGGCCATCAAGCAGTTGGATTCCTCCGGTGCCGGGAAGGTCAGCTTCGGCATGAACACGGCCGTGGGCAATCTTATTGTCAACAACCTCAAGGGCCCCTTGGGCGATCTGCGGGTCCGCAAGGCCATGATGATGGCCCTTGACCGGCAGGGAATCATCCAGGCTGCCAGCGCCGGCTATGGACAAGTGACGAATGCGCACACCACGGAGTCGGTATGGGTGGGAGCGAGCAAGGCCGCGCTGACCCAAGCGTTTGACGGTCTCCAGGAGTACCCCCGCGATCTTGACGCGGCAAAGCAGCTCGTTGCGGAGGCCGGCGCCACCGGGGAGGAGATCGTTGTGGTGACGGCTCCCCTTGGCAACGACTTCAGCGTCATTTCGCAGGCAACAGCAGCGGCCGCCGAGTCCATCGGGTTGAAGGCGACCATCAAGACCGTCACCCCCAACGCCTACACCGCATTGTTCTCAGATCCCAGCGCACGCGAGGGGGCAGACCTGTTCTACACCTCCTGGTACCTCTCAAGCCCCGATGCCCTGGAAATGTACGCCGTCCTGCGAACCGGAGAGTTCAGCAACTACGGTGGCTGGTCAGATCCGGCCTTCGACAAGATTGTCAATGAGGCCATCATGATCGACGATCCGGCAGTCCGCTCCGAGAAGACCGCCGAGGCGCAACGCATAGCCAATGAGCAGCTGCCCTGGCTGCCGCTCTCCACCGGGCCCATGACAGTGTTCCAGGGCAAGCGCATCACCGGGGTGGCGCCGTCCATCGCCTTCCTCTACTACCCTTGGGCGGCCACCATTGGCTCTCGCTAATCTCAGCCGGACAGCATTGTCAGGCGGTGGCACGGCGATCGTTTTCCGCCGGATCGCCGGCAAACTGGGCGGCCTCCTACTGACCTTGTTCCTGGCCTCCTTGTTGGTCTTCTTTTCCCGGTTCCTGGTGCCGGGAGATCCCGTCAGTTTCCTGTTACGGGGACGCAAACCAAGCCCGGAAGCAGTAGCCGATGTCACGGCGGAGTTCGGGCTGAATCTTCCCCCCTGGCAGCAGTACTTCAACTGGATCACGGGCGTGCTGCACGGAGACTTTGGCCGGTCCCTGCAATTTCGGCAGGACGTTTCCACCGTTATAGGGGACCGGCTTCCCGTCACCGTTGGCCTGGTGGTCATGGCCGGGCTCATGATTGCAGCCGTTGGGCTCATCGCGGGCATTGCCGCTTCGCTGAACCGCAACAGATTCCTGGACAAGGCAATCCTTACGGGGTTGACAGTTCTCGGTGCGATTCCTTCCTTTGTGGGCGCGATCGTGCTGATTGCCGTTTTCGCCGTGCAGCTTGGCTGGTTCCCGGCGTTCGGTTCGGGCGAGGGGTTCCTTGATACGGCGTACCACTTGGTGTTGCCGTCCGTGGCTCTCGCCATCGTATTTGTGGTGCTCGTTGGCAAGGTGACACGGTCCTCCATGGTTGAGCAGCTCGATCGGGAACACGTCGAGGTTGCCACGAGCCGTGGCCTGAGCCGCGGCGCGGTGGTTCGCCGGCATGTTTTCCGCAACGCCCTTGGGCCAATTCTGACGGTCAGTGGTCCGCTCGTTGCCGGATTGCTCGTGGCGAGTTCGATCGTGGAGGCCGCATTCGGCATTTCGGGTATCGGCTCGCTGCTGGTGCAGTCCGTGGACCGTCTTGATTTCCCTGTGGTCCAGGCCGTGGTGCTCCTGGTTGTGACAACGTTCGTCGCCGTAAATGCCCTCATTGACATCCTCGAACCCTGGATCAATCCCCGATCCGCAGCAGGAGCTGGTGCACGATGACTACCCAGACAATCACCGAAAAGGTGGTGCAGGCACCGAGGGTGCGCCGCCCCGACATCCGTTTCCTGGCGGCAGCGGCAGTGGTGCTGTTGATGACTGTCGCTGCCCTGCTGGCCCCGCTGATCGCCCCCTATGATCCGGACTTGGTGGACTTTCTTGCCGTTCAGCAGGGACCAAACCTTGCGCACTGGCTTGGCACCGATGCGCTCGGCCGGGACCTCCTGAGCCGGATGATCTTTGGCGCACGAACAGCGCTGCTGGGCCCGCTACTGGTTGTTGTCACTTCGACGATTCTTGGCATCCTTTTGGGTGTGCTGGCCGGCTGGTGCGGCGGTTGGGTGGACGCAGTGCTGGCCCGGCTGTTCGACGTCGTCTTCGCCTTCCCATCCCTGCTGATCGCCATCATGGCTGTCGCCCTATTTGGCAAGGGCCTGGTCGCCCCGGTGATCGCCATGAGCATTGCCTACGCGCCGTATGTTGCCCGCCTTACCCGCTCACTCGTGGCCTCCGAACGGCACCGTCCCTATGTTGCCGCCTACCGGGTGCAGGGCTTCAGCGGAAGGTGGATTGCCCTGCGGCGGGTGCTGCCCAATGTGGCACCCATTGTTGGAGCGCAGTCCACCCTCAACTTTGGCTACGTCCTGGCGGAACTCGCCGGGTTGTCATTCCTGGGACTCGGTGTCCAGGCTCCGACTGCGGATTGGGGTGCCATGATCAATGAGGCCCAGGCGGGCCTGATCGGCGGCTACTTCCTGCCGGCGCTGCTCCCCGCCGTCGCCGTGGTGATTGTTGTTGTTGCCGTGAACATTATTGGTGAAGAACTCTCTGACCGCATTGGAGGCGAGATCCCCGCATGAACCTTCTCGACATTGACCAGCTGACGCTCGAGCTGCCCCATGGGGTGCGGCTCCTTGACGGCATCTGCCTGTCGGTTGCCGAAGGCGAGACAGTCGGCGTGGTTGGCGAATCCGGATCCGGCAAGTCCCTCACGGCACGATCCGTGCTGGGCCTGTTGCCGGAGTCCGCAACGACAAGTGGCAAGGTGCTGCTGGGTGGGCAGGATGTGCTGACGGCGTCCCCGCGCGAACTGCTGGAGCTGCGCCGCCACAGTGCGTCCATGGTGTTTCAAGACCCGCGCGCCGGGATCAACCCCATGCGCACCATCGGCGACCACCTGAGCGAGACGCTTCGACTGTGCGAACGATTGCCGGCGGAACAGGCCAGGGAGCGTGCCATTGACATGCTCAAGGCTGTGCGCCTGCCTCGTCCCGAGCAACACCTGTTGCAGTACCCGCACGAATTTTCCGGTGGCATGCTGCAGCGGGTCATGATCGCAGGGGCGCTCAGCAGTTCACCGAGGCTCCTGATCTGTGACGAGCCCACCACGGCCCTCGACGTCACCACCCAGGCGGAGATCATTTCCGTACTCACGGAGCAGCGCCGGAGCAGGGGCATGGGCATGCTGTTTATCACCCACGATCTGAATCTCGCAGCCTCGCTCTGCGACAGGGTTTATGTGATGAGCGGGGGCCGTGTGGTGGAGCAGGGCAGTGCCCGCGGCGTGTTCAGTGCTCCGCAGGCCGACTACACGAAGAAGCTGGTTGCCGCGACACCATCAATTCTTGTGGGGGATGGAGGCGCCGCTGCACCTGGGATGCCAGCGCCAGCAGTGGGTGTGGTTCCCGGGGCAGGCAGCGCGCTGGCAGTCCGCTCACTCTCTAAGACGTATGCCGTCCGTGGGAAAATACCGGTGCGGGCCGTCGCGGCCGTCTCACTGGAAATTCCCCGCGGCGGTGCGTTGGGGGTGGTGGGGGAATCCGGGTCCGGAAAGTCGACCCTGGCCCGACTCGTCGTGGGTCTGGAGCATGCCGATGGCGGGGCAATCCTGATCGCCGGGAAGGAGCGCTCAGCACCGCCACGCCAGCGCCGGCAGCGCCTTGCCCATGCGCGCTCAGCACAGATGGTTTTCCAGGACCCCTACCTGTCCCTGGATCCACGGATTACGGCAGGGAGGGCCATTGAAGACGCCCTGCGGCTGCACACCCGCCTGACAACGGGTGAATCGCGGGCCCGGGTTCTTGAACTGCTGGACCAGGTGGGCTTGACGGACAAGCACGCGGGCGCCAGGCCACGCAAACTCTCTGGCGGTCAGCGGCAGCGCGTGGCCATTGCCCGGGCGTTGGCCATTGAACCGGATCTGCTGGTCATGGACGAGGCCACGAGTGCACTGGATGTGTCCGTGCAGGCGCAGGTGCTGGACGTGGTGGCTGAGATCCGCCGGGAGCGGGGGCTGACGGTGCTCTTCATCAGCCATGATCTTGCCGTGGTGCGGCGGGTGTGCGAGGAAACGGTGGTCATGAAGCAGGGGGAAATCGTGGAACACGGCAGAACCCTTGAGCTGCTCGCTGACCCCCAGCACCCCTATACGCAACTTTTGATCGATTCGGTTCCCCGCCCCGCGTGGGAGGCGGGGGAGGCTGTCCGGAAGGCGTCATGAAGATGGTGTGATGCCCAGGCAGGCATGCGCGGACGGGACTGTAGCGCTACAGTGAAGTCACATTCGAAGCCGATGGGAGCACCCATGACCATTAACAACACACTGCCCTCCAGGCGCATTTCCTGATGGCCGTCCTAGACGTGCTGTTCATAGTCCTTATTGCCATCTCGGGACTCTTGTTCCTACTATTGCAGTCCTGGCTGGCCGCCACCGTGGTGCGCCGCGTGGTGGGTGTGCCCATCGGCTGGCCCAGGTCCTTGGTGGTGGGGTTCGTCATGAGTGCCGCCATGGGTGTCACCGTGCAGTACTTGTTCCGGGCGGCAATGGGCCAAAATACCAACGGGCTAAATGTTGCCCCGCCCGTGGCGGCACTATTCCTGATACTGGCGGTGGGCTGGATCTTTGCCCTGGGAGTGGGCGCCCTGGTCTTCTTTGAGGCAGCCTTCCCCACGGGTTCGCTGCCCGCGCTGACAACGCTTTTCACCGGCTGGCAGGCCCGACGGCGGCGCGCACGCCGCTATGCCGACATCGTCTCCCTTGCTGTCCACCATGGGTTGGGCTCGAGGCTGCGCGGCTTCGGCAAAGTCAGCAGTGATGAGCACGAGCAGCAAACGGCACGAGCCCTGCGCAATGCGCTCAATGAAGCAGGAGTCACGTTCGTCAAGCTCGGTCAGATGCTCTCCACCCGACGCGACCTGCTGCCCGAGGCCTACATTCGTGAGCTGGAGACGCTCCAAACGAAGGCCAATCCGGAGCCGTGGGAGGTCATTGAGGCTGCCGTGGTGGAACGGCTTGGCCGTCCGCTGGAGGAAGTTTTTGCCGAGGTGAACCCCGTGCCGCTGGCAGCTGCCTCCGTGGCGCAGGTGCACCAGGCCATGCTGCTAGACGGTACCGAGGTGGTCATCAAGGTGCAGCGGCCCGGGGCGCTGGAACAGGTCAATCTGGACACGGACATCATCATCCGCCTGGCCCACTGGCTGAACAAGACCACACCGTGGGGCAAGTCCCTGGGGGTGTACGAACTGGCGCGCGGCTTTGCCGGATCGCTCGAGGAGGAGCTGGACTACACCATCGAGCTGGAGAACATGCGCAGCATTGAACACGCGCTGGACGCCGGTGCGTTTGCCGTCACAGTCCCGCATGCGTACCCGGAGCACTCGGGGGAACGGCTGCTGGTCATGGACCGGCTGCCCGGGCGTCCCGTCAGCTCGGCCGGCCGCATCTTGCATGAGCTGACGGAGCAGCAGCGCAGCGCCCTGGCCGCCACGCTCCTCGGTGCCACCTTGCAACAAATTATCTCCGACGGCGTCTTCCATGCCGACCTGCACGCGGGCAACATCTTCATCACCCCCGAGGGGACGTTGGGGCTGCTGGACTTTGGCTCCGTTGGCCGGCTGGACCCCGCCACCCAGGAGGCCCTGGGCATGATGCTGTATGCGATCGACAAGAACGACGCCGCCGGGGCCACGGACGCGCTCATTGAGCTGCTGGACCGGCCCGACGACCTGGACGTGCGCGCCGTGGAACGGTCCCTGGGCCAATTGCTGACCCGCTTCCGCACCGGGTTCCGTGTTGGCGGCAGCCAGAAGATGTTCGGCGAACTGTTCGCCCTGGTGATTGCGCACAAATTCTCCGTCCCGGCCCAGATCGGGGCAGCCTTCCGTGCCCTGTCCGCCGTGGAGGGAACACTGCTGGTGATCGATCCCGGCATGGACCTGGTGGCAGCCGCCCGTGCCGAAGGCAACCGCCTGGTGCAGGGAAAAATCACTGTTGGCAATGTCAAGGATGAGTTTGAGCAGCGCATGGTGGCGCTGCTCCCGCTACTGACCCGGCTGCCGCGGCGGGTCAATAAGATCAGCGAGGACCTAGAAGCGGGCAGATTCTCCGTGAACGTGCGAGTGCTGGCCCACCCCGCCGACAGGCGCTACCTCACCGGCCTGTTCCAGCAGTTGGTGGTTGCCGTGCTGGCCGGGGCGGCCGTGGTGGGGGCCATCATGTTGATCACCAGCAACGAAGGGCCGCTGCTGACCGAGCAGGTCCACCTGTTCTCCGCGCTCGGCTTTGCCCTGCTCTTTGGCGGCTTTGTGCTGGGCATGCGCGCCTTGATGCTTGTCTTCAAGCGCGACAACGACTGACGCCAGGTTGGTGAGAGGCATGACTGGCCAGCCGCCGTCGACCGTCCTAACGCCCGCCGTCAGCGCCCGCCAGATCCGGGTGCCCCGTCAGGGTTTCCGGCTTGCCCTTCCGTGCTGCTGCGGCCACGAAGAACGAGCCCACCAGGCCAAGGAGCAAGAAGGCTGCGGCTCCGAGGATTGAGGCGCTGACGGCTTGGGCGAAGCCGTTGGAGAGTGCCTCGACTGCGGCCGGTCCGGCGGCTCCGAGGGGACCGTTGACCCCCTGTTGGGCAAGCATGGGCACCACGCCGCCGGCGGAATCGCGCAGCTGGCCGGCCAGGGCCGGCACCTGGCTTTCCGGCAGGCCGGGCACGCCGCCCAGCAAAGTGGTGGCCTGCGAGAGTGCGAAGTGGGCCAGCAGGCTGCCCATGATGGCCGAGCCCAGGGCGGCACCGAGCTGGCGGACGGTGCTTTGGGTGGCTGAACCCTGGCCGGAGACGGACGTGGGGATATCGGCCAGGACTGTGCCCGTGAGTTGGGCCGAGGCCAGCCCCAAGCCCAGGCCGTAGACAACCAGCAGCGCTGCAATGAGCCACACTGAGGTGGTGGCCGTGATGAACAGGCCCAGCACCAGTAGTCCCACCGTCTCCAGGGCCAGGCCCACAATGACCACAGCCGGCGGCCCCATCCTGGCGGCCAGGTGGCGGGCCGAGGCGCCGGAGAAGAAAGCGCCCAGGGCCATGGCCGCCAGGACGAATCCAGCGGTGAGGACACCCAGGCCCAGAATGTTGATCAGGTACAGCGGCAGGACCAGCAGCAGGCCGAATTCGCCGATCGCCACCATGGCCGCCACAATGTTGCCCCAGGAGAACGTCTTGACCCGGAACAGGGAGAGGTCCAGGATGGCTGAGCGGTTCCGGGCGGCCCGGTTCTTCTCCCAGAGCAGGAAGCCAAGCAACGCCCCTAGGCCCACCGTCAAGGCCAGCGGCACGATTGAAAGCGCGGCGTCGGCCGGCCAGCTGATGGGGCCAAGGTGCAGCGCCGACTGTGCGGACCACCAGCCCAGCGTTGGCCCCTCGATCAGGGCGAAGACCAGCAGGCCAAAGCCTGTGGCGCTGAGCAGCAGCCCCACCACGTCCAGTCCGGGCTTGTCATGGGGGGAGCGGGTCTCGGCTACGAACAGCTTGGCCCCCACCAGCACCAGCAGGCCCAGCGGGACGTTGACGACGAAGATCCACTGCCACGCAAACTGCGAGGTGAGCCAGCCACCCAGCAACGGCCCAATGGCTGCCATGCCGGAGATCACGGCGCCCCAGATGGCAAACGCCGTGGTCCTGTCCTTGCCGAAGAAGGTGGAATTGACGCTGGAGAGCGTTGCGGGCAGCACCGCCGCCCCGCCAATGCCCTGCACCACGCGGCTGAGGATCAATCCGGCCGCGCCGTGCGAGAGGGCAGCCAGGATACTGCCCGCCATGAACAGAACCACACCGATGATGAACAGCTTGCGCCGGCCAAACCGGTCACCCAAACGCCCGCTGCTCAGTAGCAGTGCCGCCAGCACCACGGAGTAGAGGCTGTTGACCCACTGCGCCTCATTGAGGTCCAGATGGAGATCGTCGATAATGGTTGGCAGGGAAACACCCACAATGGTGCCGTCGATGACGATCATGGACAGTCCGGCCGCCAGGACACCCAGTCCGGCCCACTTGTTGGGTGTCCTGGCCCCCACGGCACTCTTCTGCTGATTCATGCTTCGAGCATATTTTAGTGACAGTCTGTCGTAATCATCCATCCGGATGATGACGAAACACGGCCTAGATCGTGGCAGCGTCAATCACAAAGCGGTAGTGGACATCTGATGCCAAAACACGCTCGTAGGCTTCGTTGATCTGGCTCGCAGGGATGACCTCGATCTCCGCCCCGATGCCGTGTTCGGCACAGAAGTTCAACATTTCCTGGGTTTCGCGGATGCCGCCAATGGCGGAGCCTGCGAAGGACCGGCGGCCCAGGATCAGTGAGAACACCTGTACCGGGAGCGGTTCCGCCGGGGCGCCGACGTTGACCAGTGCGCCGTCGAGCCGCAACAGCTGCAGGTAGGCGTTGATGTCAATGGAGGCGCTGACGGTGTTGATGATCAAATCGAAGCTGCCGGCCAGATCACTGAACGTGTTTTCATCACTTGTGGCGTAGTAGTGGTCGGCGCCCAGGCGCAGACCGTCCTCGAGCTTCTTCAACGACTGCGACAGCACCGTGACCTCGGCGCCCATGGCGTGGGCGATCTTGACGGCCATGTGGCCCAGCCCGCCGAGGCCGATGACGGCAACCTTCTTACCGGGTCCGGCACCCCAGTGACGCAGGGGCGAATAGGTGGTGATGCCGGCGCAGAGAAGTGGTGCCGCCACGTCCAGCTCCAGGCCTTCGGGAATGCCAAGCACGAAGTTTTCGGTGACCACGACGTGGGTTGAGTAGCCACCCTGGGTGATGGTGCCGTCGCGGTCCACTGCCCCGTAGGTGCCGGTATTTCCGGCCAGGCAGTACTGCTCCTCGCCGGCCTGGCAGTTGGCGCATTCGCCGCAGGAGTTCACCATGCAGCCCACGCCCACCCTGTCACCGAGTGCGTGCCGGGTGACGGCTGAGCCAACGTCTGTCACGATGCCGGCAATTTCATGTCCCGGGGCCAGCGGGTACCTTTGCGGGCCCCAGTCGCCGCGGACCGTGTGGATGTCCGAGTGGCAGATGCCGGCGAACTTGATCTCGATGAGGACATCGTGGGGTCCAACGGCCCTGCGGTCGATGGTGGTGGGGACCAGTTCGCCGGTCGCGGAGGGTGCGGCGTAGGCATTGACGGTTAACATGATTTCTCCTGTTGTTGATGTGAAGAGGTGGATGGTGGATGGCCTGCGGCGGCACGTGGCGGCCGCTGTCGGCAGGCTATGTGGGGAAAGCTGTGCGGCGCCCGAGGGCTGCAACGAGGATTGCTGTCAGGGCCAGAACGATCATGACGACCGGCAAGGCAAGTCCGCCAAGGTTGCTGACAACCAGGGCGCCGGCAACCCCGGCGCCGAAGATGGCCAGGTTGAAGGCAACGCCCAGCATGGAGTTCGCGACGTCTGCGTTCTCACCACTTGCGGCACTGATGGCAGCCTGCAGTTGGGCCGCAGCACCGCCAAACGCAACGCCCCACAGGACTATGGCAGTGAGAACGGCGGGCAGCGACTCGTGGCCCAGTGCGAAGATCGCCCCGGCAAGGACAAACACGGCCAGGCTGACGAACACCAGCTGCCGCAGCGCCCGGTCAATCACCGCGCCGGTGAAACCGATGCCCAGCAGTGCAGCAACGCCAAAGGTGGCCAGTGCGGCGCCGACCGGCAAGTGAACGTCCATGGCGCGAAGATATGCGGAAATGTAGGTGTAGAGGGTGTTGTGCGCCACCATCCATGCCACGATCACCGCAAGGACGACGGCAACCCCGGGCAGCGCAAGGACACGGATCATCGGCACGCGGGATGCGGCGCGTTGACCCGGCGCATCCGGAACGAGTGCTGCGGCGAGGACGCCTGTGACCACTGCCAGGATCGCCAACGCCCCAAAAGACCATCGCCATTCCAGTGTTGTGCCGAGCCAAGCGCCCAGTGGCGTCCCCAACGCCAGGCCAAGGGGCGTTCCGATGGAGGCGATCGCCAGGGCCCGCCCGGCAAGGTGGGCGGGAGTGATGCGGCGCGCGTATCCCGCCAACATCCCCCAGAGGAGGCCGGAAAATGCGCCGGCGACGAAGCGGGCCACCAGGGCGAGGACCACGTCACCGGTAACTATCGTGGCGATCGTGGCGGCAAGGAAGCCAAGAATCCCCACCAGGAAGACCGGCTTTCTCGGCATGCCACGTGTTAGGGCCACCGCTGGCATGGTGGCGACGACTGTGCCCAAAGCGTAGGCGCTGACAAGTTGGCCCGCTGTTGCCTCGGTGGTGCCCAAACCCGCTGCGATCTGCGGCAGTAAACCCGCCGGCATGGTCTCGGTGGCGATCAGGATGAACCCCATCAGAGCCATCACCAGCAGGGCCGCCCATGGCAGGCGGTCCCCGATGGGGTGCTGGCGTCCGGGCTGTGCTGGTTCTTGCGCACCGGCGAGGGCCTGGGTTGCGCCTGCCGGAAGGGCTGCTCGAGTCACTGCGGAACCATTCCTTTCCGGGCTGCGAATTGGTGGGGTGATTTGCTGGGGGCCCTGCTTGCCCCTTGCTGCCTCTACTCAACACGAAGGCCCGGGCCGTAAACAGGCCGCGTTGTTAGGGGGTACCAGCAGGGACCCCCACAACATCATTCGAGACGGCAGCTAAGACAAGCCACTACTGGTCCATGCCGGCGGTCAAGCTGCCCTTCTTCTGGTCCTTTGCCGGCTCCGGGAGAACAGTGGCAGCAGTTTCGGCCTGCTTGTTGCTTGCCGCCCAGATGGCTAGCAGCCGCATGCCGTCTTCCGAAGGGGAACCCGGTTCGGCGCTGTAGGTCATCATGGTCAGCCCCGGTGCTGCTGGCAGTTCGAAGGCATCAAAGTGCACCTTGAGTTCACCGACCACCGGATGGTGGAAGGTCTTGGCACCGGTTCTGTGAAGACGCACATTGTGCTGAGCCCAGCGTTTGCGGAATTCTTCGCTGCGGGTTGACAGTTCCCCCACCAGATCGATCAGGCACTTGTCCAGGGGGTTGCGTCCAGCCTCGGTGTGCAGCATGGCCACGGCTGTGTCGGCAGCAACGTTCCAGTCCGGGTACAGCGATTCGGAACGGTGGTTGAAGAAGGCGAATCTGGCAAAATTCACAGGGCGGACCGGATCCTCGAACGCGCCTGAGTACAGGGCCCGCCCCAGCTCATTAAACGCGACGACGTCCAGGCGGCCGTTTTGCACAAAGGCTGGGATGCCCACCATGCTGTCCAGGATGCGCTGCACGCTGGGATGGATTCCCTTGGCCGCCTGCCGCCGCGGGCGTGTGGCTGGCGCGGCTGCCCGGGCCAGATTGAACAGGTGTTCGTGTTCGGCCTCATTGAGCTGAAGGGCCCGCGCAATGGACTCCAACACGGAGTCCGAAACACCAGCAAGGCCGCCGCGCTCAACACGGGTGTAGTACTCCACGCTCACGCCCGCCAGAAGCGAAACCTCCTCGCGTCGAAGCCCCGGGACGCGGCGGATGCCGCCGAAGGTGGGCAGCCCGGCCTGCTCGGGTGTGAGCTTTGCTCGCCGGGAGGCAAGGAATTCCTTGATTTCACTACGGTTGTTCATACACACAACGGTACGTCCCCGGGCAAGCCGCCAGACAGGCACTGCCAGTACCCCGATCATCACGGTCTCCCACACAACGCTGGCCAGGTGTTGACTGGAGACCATCGACGGGAACACCATCGCCGTCCTGCAGCAATGAACAGGAACCACAAAACCATGAACGTCACCCTGAACAACGGTGTCACCATGCCCGCCATTGGGCTCGGCGTCTTCCAGACACCCCCGGAGGCCACCGCCGCGGCGGTTGCAACAGCGTTGAAGACCGGGTACCGCCTTATTGACACGGCAGCCGCCTACGCCAACGAGCGCCAGGTGGGGGAAGGCATCCGACTCTCGGGCGTGGACCGCTCCGAGATCTTCATCGAAACCAAGGTGTGGATCAGCGACTACGGTTACGAGCAGACCCTGCACGCCTTCGAAAAGAGCGCGGGCAAACTCGGTGTGGATCAGCTGGATCTGCTCGTCCTCCACCAGCCGCTCTCCACCGACTTCAACAAGACCATCGCGGCATATAGGGCGCTGGAGAAGTTGCTGGCTGATGGCCGCGTGCACGCCGTCGGCGTCAGCAACTTCATGCCGAACCACCTCACTGCGCTGCGCCAGCAGACCTCCATTGTCCCGGCGGTCAACCAGATTGAACTGCACCCCTACTTCACCCAGCCCCAGGTGCAGGCGGCCAACAGGGAGCTGGGCATTCTCACCCAGGCATGGTCGCCGATCGGCGGCATCACCTCCTACCGCGGAGACTCCGCCACGAGCACCTTCAACCATCCGGCCATCTTGGCCATCGCCGAAGAGCACGGCAAGAGTGCGGCCCAGGTCATGCTGCGCTGGCAACTCCAACTGGGACACTCAGTGATTCCCAAGTCCGTCCGCCCCGAGCGCATCGTCGAGAACTTCAACGTTTTCGACGTCGAACTAAACCCCGCGCAAATGGCGGCCCTTGCCGCGCTTAACACGGGGGTGCGCGGCGGTCCTGACCCTGACTCCATCACGCTGGCGGCCTTCGGACGCGACATCCCGGAGGCGTGAAGCGACACAACTACGGCCTGGTATTCGTCGTCGGCACCCACGACTGGAAACGGCGCGTGGAACGTCTGGTGTGACTATGTCCACCACGATGAGCTGATCATGACGCCCCTGCAGGGGGACACCCGTCGGGCCGGAAATTCATCGGACGGAATCATCGCCCGGCACCAAATCGCGAGCGTGCTGGTTGACAGTTTCGGCTCCGACGCCGCCAACCACAACTAAGGAGCACCTCATGGACTACCGCAATTTGGGCCGCACAGGCGTGCAAGTCAGCCCGCTGTGCCTGGGCACAATGATGTTCGGCGACTGGGGAAACCCGGACGTGGATGATTCAATCCGCGTTATCCACCACGCGCTGGACGCCGGCATCAACTTCATCGACACCGCTGACGTCTACTCGGCCGGAGGGTCGGAGGAGATCGTGGGGAAGGCACTCAAGGAGCGCCGCGATTCCGTGGTGCTGGCCACCAAGTTCTTCATGCCGATGGGGGAGGGGCCCAACCGCGGCGGCGGCTCGCGCAAGTGGATCATGCAGGCTGTTGATGACTCGCTGCGGCGCCTAGACACGGACTACATTGATCTCTACCAGGTCCACCGTCCCAGCGCCTTGACGGATGTTGCGGAAACCCTCGGCGCCCTCACCGACCTGGTCCACCAGGGCAAGGTGCGCTACATTGGCTCCTCGTCCTACTCGGGCAGCCAGATCGTGGAAGCCCAGACGGCATCCCGTGACGCTCACCTGACCCGGTTCGTCACGGAACAGCCGCCGTACTCGATCCTGGTCCGTGGCATCGAGGAGGACGTCCTGCCCACCACGCAGCGACACGGCATGGGGACCCTGACGTACAGCCCGCTGGCTGGCGGTTGGCTCTCCGGGAAATGGCGCAGGGACGCGGCCCCGGTCCCCACCTCAGGGGCGCGGCCCAAGGCCCGTTTCAATATGGAGAGCCCGGCCAACCAGCACAAGCTCGACGTTGTGGAAGCCCTGGCGCAGCTGGCCGACGGCGCCGGGATCACCTTGATAGAGCTCGCCATCGCCTTCGTGATCAACCATCCCGGTGTCACCTCCGCCATCATTGGGCCACGGACCATGGAACAGCTCGTGTCCCAGCTGCCGGCCGCAAACGTGCGGCTTTCCACGGACGTCCTGGACCGGATTGATGAACTTGTGGCCCCGGGGCGCACACTGAATCCGGCCGACAACAGTTACGGCGCCAACGAACTGCTTGCGACAGCACGCCGTCGCCCGGTAGTCACTGACGTTTAGGACGCTGAAGTTTAGGACACTGAAGTTTAGGACACTGGAGGTACTGTCCCGGGAGGTACTGCCAGTCCCTCCCGGGACGTCCAACCGCCGCGTAAAGTTGGGTCCATGGATTCCCGTGACGAAATCAGAGAGTTCCTGTCTTCACGCCGGGCGAGGATCACCCCGGAACAGGCCAAGCTGCCGGCCTATGGCGGCAACCGGCGTGTGGCCGGGCTGCGCCGCGAGGAAGTGGCCATGCTTGCCGGGGTGAGCGTGGACTACTACACCAAGCTGGAACGCGGCAACTTTGGCAGCGTCTCCGACGGGGTACTGCATTCGCTGGCCCGGGCACTGCAACTTGACGAGGCAGAGCGTGAGCACCTGTTTCACCTGGCCACCCGCACCGCCACCATCCGGCAGGGCCACAGGCGCACACAATCGCACAACGTGCGCCAGGCTGTGCAACGCGTGCTCGACGGGCTGGCCGACGCGCCGGCCTTTGTCCGCAACAACAGCCGCGACCTGCTGGCCGCCAACACGATGGGCCGGGCCCTCTATTCTGAGCTGTATGCGGATGCCGACGTTGACGGCGCCGTCAACACTGTGAAGTATCTCTTCTTCAATCCGGGCGCCCGCATCTTCTTCCGGGACTGGGACAAGGCCGCGGCCGACATTGTTGCCAACCTGCGCACCGAAGTGGGGCGCGACCCTCACGATAGGTCCCTGCAGGACCTCGTTGGCGAACTGTCCACCAGAAGCCAGGAATTTTCCACGCTCTGGGCCGCCCACGATGTCCGGTATCACGACACCGGCGTCAAGGCCCTGCACCATCCCGTGGTGGGTGACGTGGAGCTGACCTTTGAGGTTCTGGACCTCCCGGCCGACCCAGGACAGGCCCTGATCGTCTATGGGGCGGAGCCGGGATCAGCCACGGAGGAGGCGCTGCGGCTGCTGTCCATCTGGGCGGCCACCAAGGAGCAGCAGGCTGCGGCCGCTGCTCCAGGGAAAAGCTGAGGCACACCGGCAGCCAGGAATGTACACAGAATCCGGGGAAGCAGCCAAGCAGTGCGGAGGGTGTATGTTTGACCGGCCGGAACGCTCCGCCAGGCCGCCAGTGCACTGGAGACATGCTCCGTCGATGGGAAGGTCCACCTTGAGGGAAGCGGCACCGGCCCCCTCAACCCATCAAACAAGGCGCGGACACACCACTCAATGAAACCGCTGGCCCCGAGGGTGCTGCCGATGCCGTAGCTTGCAGGGGCCAGCAGCGGCAGGATTGCTCCCACGGCACAGCCAGCCGCGGAGGCATAGGCGCCCTGCCAGGGATTGGCTTCCTCGTGCTGGCTGATGTTCAATTCACCCTCTGGGTGCTGCGACGGAAACAATGCCGTCGTTGTCGCTGGCCACCCTGCGATGTTGGTGTCCGGTTCCTGGTTGGTGCTTACGCTCTGTCCTTATCCGTGCTGTGGCGGTGTCCAGACCCAATCGCGAATCTCCGGGAGATCCTCCAGATGCTCACGAATATATGTTTCGTGGCTGGCCAGCATGGTCCGGCAGTGCTCCGCCAGTTCCTGGGCGCCGTCGCGGTGCATTCCGGCCCGGCGCAGTGCCTCCAGGACAAGGTGGTAGCGGCTCATTTTGTTCAGCACCACCATGTCAAATGGCGTTGTGGTGGTTCCTTGTTCGCTATAGCCGCGCACATGGAATCGGCCCGGATTCAAGCGTCCGTGCAGGAGCTGGTGGAACGCGCGGGCGTATCCGTGCCACGCCACGATGACCTCAGCATTTGCTGTGAACAATCGTTCAAAATCGGGATCGGAGAGGCCGTGCGGATGGACGTCCGGCGGTGGCAGGACCAAGGCGTCCATCACATTGACCACGCGAACTCTCAGCGCGGGCACATGCCGCTGGAGCAGCCAGGCGGCTGCGAGTGTCTCTTCGGTGGGGACATCACCGGCACAGGCCAGAACAATGTCCGGCCCAGCGACCTTTTCCCGGTTTTCGTTCCCGGCCCAGGCCCAGATGGATGCGCCTGCGGCCGCGTGCCTCCGCGCGTCCTGCAGATTCAGGTATTGGGGGTGAGCCTGCTTGTCCACCACCACCAGGTTGACGTAGTCGTTGCTGAGCAGGACATGTTCGGCCACGGCCAACAGGGTGTTCGAGTCTGGCGGAAGGTAGACGCGGATGACGGAACCGGACAGGGAGAGGACGGTGTCGATCAGGCCCGGGCCCTGATGGCTGAAGCCATTGTGGTCGTTGCGCCAACAGGTTGAGGTGAGCAGGATGTTCAAGCTTGGCACGGGTTGCCGCCATGTCAGGTCACGGGCGTGCTGGAGCCATTTTGCATGCTGGATGGTCATGGAAGCGCTCACCATGGCGAAAGCTTCGTAGGTAGCGAACAGGCCGTACCGCCCGCTCAGAACGTATCCCTCAAGCCAGCCTTGGCAAAGGTGCTCGGAAAGGACCTCCATGACCCGGCCATCCGGGGAGAGGTGGTCATCCCCGGCCTGGGCTGGCTCCATCAGGCACCTGTCGGTGACTTCAAAGACGGCGCCCAAGCGGTTGCTGTTGGTCTCATCGGGACTGAACAACCTGAAACGTGGATCGTGAGCCGTGTCCGTGTAAATATCCCGCAGCATCTCACCCAAGGGCCTGGTGGTTTCGTGTTTCAAGAACCCCGGCGAGGCTACATCCAAGGCGTAGTTTTCCAAGGGGCGCAAGGGAAGCGGGGCCGAATCCGGGCCACCGTTTGCCCACGGGTTTGCGCCCATGCACCGATCCGGATCGGGGGCCAGGGCGGACAATTCCGGCGCCAGCCGGCCCTGCGCGTCAAAAAGTGTTTCGGGTTTGTAGCTGCGCAGCCACGCCTCCAACTGGGCCAGGTGGGCTGGATTTTCACGAACCCCAGCCAAGGGGACCTGGTGGGAGCGGAAAGTGCCTGCCACGGCAACGCCGTCAACAGAGTCCGGGCCCGTCCACCCCTTCGGCGTCCGCAGGATAATGGCGGGCCACGCTGCGGGGGTGCTGGCACCATGTTGTCGTGACTGCTGCTGAATCTCCAGTATCCGGGCGTGCGCATTGTCCAGGGCCTGGGCCAGCATGGGGTGAACAAGTGCAGGATCACTGCCGGAGACCACCACGGGATCCCAGCCGTGTGCGCGCAACAGTCCCATGACCCGTTCGTCGGATTGTCGCCCCAGCACCGTGGGGCCGGAGATCTTGTAGCCGTTGAGGTGAAGGATGGGCAGCACGGCCCCGTCCCTGCTTGGGTTCAGGAAGGCCGGCGCCTTCCATGAGCCCTCCAAGGGGCCGGTTTCAGCTTCACCGTCGCCAACAACGCAGGCCACTATGAGTTCCGGATTGTCCATGACTACGCCGGTGGCATGCGCCAGTGAATACCCCAGCTCTCCGCCTTCGTGGATGGATCCCGGTGTTTGGGGACCCACATGGCTTGGTATGCCACCGGGAGTGGAGAACTGGCGAATCAACTGCTGCAGTCCTGCCGGGTCCTGACCAACTAGGGGATAAATTTCAGAGTAGCTCCCCTCCAGATAAAGGTTGGCAATGACTGCCGGGCCGCCGTGTCCTGGGCCAGCCACGAACAGGATTTTGGCCCTGGTGTTGCGAATGAGCCGATTCAAATGCACGTAGATCAAGGACAAACCAGGGCTGGTTCCCCAATGGCCCAGCAGCCGTGGTTTGATGTGCTCTGCCGTCAGCGGGGAGGTCAAAAGGGCATTGTCTTTGAGATAGATCTGCGCCACCGTCAAGTAGTTGGCGGCATCCCAATAGCGGTAAAGCAGCACAAATTCATTCGGTACTTGTGCGGGGTCCGGGCGGTTTTTCACGTCGGGGCTGCTGTGGGCGAGCTGGCTCTTCAAGGCGTTCACCGTGTTCTTTTGTGGTGGATCGGGCCCAAAGCACAGGCCCGCGGACGCAGGAAGCTCGCGCCCCTAGGACTTAACAGTGACACCTGCCCCGCCCGATGGTTAGGGCCTTTTGGCCCTGTGCAGGAGCAGGCGCTGGCACAGATCATGGGAGTGGTAACACTTGGCACTGAGGCACACGTGAGAAGAATGGATCAAGCCATGGAAGAAAAGACAATCCACCAGGGTTCGCGCATCGTGGTCGGTGTGGACGGATCGCCAGAGTCCGTGCTTGCCCTGAAATGGGCAAAAACGCTGGCGCAGGCACTGGATGCAACCATCACAGCCGTCTCGGCCTGGCATATGGAGACCGTTTTTGGATCGTACATAGTTCCCGATTGGGACCCCGACGAGGGTGCGCGGCAAATTCTCAAGGACGCAGTGCAGGATGCCTTTGGGGGAAACCCGCCCGAAGGATTCAGCGCGGTATGCGTTCGCGGCACACCCGCCAAAGTGTTGATGGAACACAGCAGATCGGCGCAAATGCTCATTGTGGGTTCCCGCGGACATGGCGGGTTTGCGGGGATGCTGCTGGGCTCAGTGAGCTCGGCCTGTGCGGAACACGCCACTTGTCCGGTCTTGGTGGTTCATGGAGACAGGGATGCAGTGAAGGCGCCGGTGAGTGCGGCCCATGAGAACCGCCATGATCCCGTCCCCACCGGCTCAGTCGGGACAGACTGAGCGGCGGCCGCTGCGCAAGCTAGGAATCGGGGAGACACGCATGGTGCCAAAATCGCAAATAATGGTGGGTGTGGATGGTGCACCAGCCAGCCGTGCTGCCCTCGAATGGGCAGCACGACGGGCCCAGCAACAAAAACTGCCCCTCCTGCTGGTCCACGCCGTGCCGGACTACTTGGTCTCACCGGAGCACTTTAGCTACCAGAGTGTCCGGGCGTCCCTCGAGGGCATGCTGGACAGTGAAGCCAACAGTGTGCGCGGGTTTGCCCCCGCTGTGGAGGTGCGCAGCAGCTTCCTCTTTGGCGAGCCTGCCCAAGTGTTGGCAGAACTTTCTGCTCGTTCTTCCATGGTGGTGGTCGGGACGGACAGAACGGCAGATGCTCATGGTGAGGGGTTCGGCACGCTCAATTTCCAACTTGCCAGGACAGGGCGATGCCCCGTGGCAGTCATCCCGGCACGCCGTCGCGCTGTGAATGCCGGCGTCGTGGTGGGTATTGACGGTTCCCCCGAGTCCATGGCAGCCGCGTACTTTGCCGCAGCGGAGGCTGCACGCACCCGGCAGGAACTCACAGTCATTTGTGTTTCACAGTCCCCGGCACGGTGGGTGCGTCCCAGTACCGACGGATCCTTAGAAAATCAGCAGATTGGCACGCAGGGGCGCGTGATCTTGGCAGCTGTTGTGGCTGCTGTGCGTGCCCGGCACATACAGCTCAGCGTTTTCGATCGATTCGAACAGCACGAAGTGCCGGCGCGGGTGCTCATCGAGGCAGGGAAAGGTGCCGCCATGCTCGTGGTGGGAAGTCGTGGCAGGGGAGTCACACACGGTGCGCTCATGGGCTCGGCTACGCAGGGGCTCCTTCTGGATGTGCCGTGCCCCTTGGTCATTACCCGACAGGAGTATGCAGGCGTGGCCGCCCAACAGGACAAAGACCTCGGCACAGGCCAACAAATGTTAGCGCCTGTGCAGATTTCCCCGGAAGGCTTCTAAGCATGCGCCTTGTAGTGGCTATTGGCGGTAACGCACTTCTTCGCCGGGGAGAGGTACCGGATGCTAAGACTCAGGTGGCCCGCCTAGCCTTGGCAGCTCCGGCATTGGCGGCACTTGCCGCAGAACATGAGGTGGTCATTGTTCACGGCAATGGTCCGCAGGTGGGCTTGTTGGCGATGGAGACCGGCGATGACAGTTCGCTGACTTCCCCCTACCCTCTGTGGGACTTGGTTGCTGAAAGCCAGGGACTGATTGGGTCCTGGTTGCAGGAAGCGTTGGGTCACGCGGGCCTTGCCAAGGATGTTGTTGTGCTCGTCTCGCGGACTCTTGTGGATCCCACAGATCCGCGCCTGTTGGCGCCCAGCAAGTTCGTGGGATCACTGTATGACGAGTCCCGCGCGCACGCGCTTGCGAAGAAGCATGATTGGACGTTCGCAGCGGATGGTTCCGGTTGGCGCAGGGTGGTTCCGTCACCGCTGCCCATCCGTATTCTTGAGTGCGCACAGGCAATCTCCATGCTCGACGCCGGAGCAACAGTTGTGCTGGCTGGTGGCGGTGGCGTACCTGTTGTGCCCCATGGGGCGGGCTTTCGAGGTATCGAGGCGATTGTGGACAAGGACTACGTTGCTGCCAGGGTCGCCGCAGAAGTTGGTGCGCAGATGCTGGTCATCCTAACGGACGTCCAAGGTGTCATGAGCAATTTTGGGACGCCGAGCCAAAAACTCCTCAAGACCCTGAAAGTTCAGGACATTGACGGCAACAACTACCCGGACGGGTCCATTGGGCCCAAAGTCAGGGCTGCAGCGGACTTCGTGACTGCCAGCGGTGGTCGCGCCCTCATCGGCTCCTTGGACAATCTTGAAGCAATCATGAACGGAAAAAGCGGGACTGAAATCCTTGGCCCGGCCACCACTTAATCCTAGTGGTGGCACGCCTGGCCGGTTTGACTGCCAGCCATGCGGCTCGTGCAAGGCGTTATTCGAAGGACGCACGCCGCGCATCAGACAAGGGTGTGTGCCATATGTCAGGCTTTGTGACCTTGAACCTCCGGCCGCTGAGGTTCAGGGGAAGAATTCGCATCAGGTGATTCTTGACACCGCCCTGCCATGGCTCCAGAGTGAGGGATTCCGCCTCCGCAAGCCCGGAACCAGCCCTGACCGCCATGACAGTGCCCCGCAACACAACACTCCACGCCTCCTCACTTGAGGGATCGTAGCCATCGATTTCAAAGGCAACCGGCGTGTTGCTGCTGGAGCCGTACAGTTTGGTGCCTTCGGCCGTTCGGAACACGATGGAGTCTTTGTCCACTGCGTAGTTGATGGGAAAAATGTCGGGGTGATCATCAGCCACCACGGCCAGGCGCCCAATGACCTGTCCACGGAGCAATGCCCAGCATTGGTCCCTGGACAGCGACTCTATCTGCGGTGTATCCCCTGACAGTGGAATATTAGTAGTCATGAGATCGACTCTATGCCCTCAGGATCTGTGAACGTAGGGTACAAAGTCCCCAGCATCGTTCGTCCCCGGCCCGCCGTATGCGGACCACTGGCCGGCAACGGGGGTAGCCTGTGATTAGTGGCCGGGTCTTGAGGCTTTTACTAAACGGCTGACGGTCGATCGAAGGTGGTCTGGTGCAGGATTCTGATGCGGACAGGGCGGTGCCACTGTTGCCGGCCGTTGCGGGCACCCGCATTGAGGACTTGTTGCGGGAGTTTGTGGACCGCGCGGGCGAACTGCTCTCCACCCAGGAAAGGATGCGGGGCTTGCTGGAGGCCGTGGTGTCCGTGGCTGAGGATCTTAGTCTGGATGCTGTGCTGGAGAGGGTGGTGAGATCAGCCTGCACACTTTTGGACGCTCGCTACGCTGCGCTGGGAGTCATCGGTGACGATCAGTCGCTGAGTCATTTCATTACCGTTGGCATAGATCAGGAACTCATAACCAAGATAGGTCCCTTACCCACAGGACACGGTGTTCTGGGGTTGCTGACAAGTGACCCGCACCCGCTACGGCTGCATGATTTGCACGATCACCCCGCCTCCTATGGGTTCCCGGAACACCACCCGCCCATGGTGTCCTTTCTAGGTGTCCCGGTACGAGTGAGGGGAAACGTCTTTGGGAACCTGTATCTGACTGAAAAGGCCAGCGGTGAAGACTTCACGGCCGAGGACGAGGAATTGGCCGTTGCCTTGGCGGCCGCTGCGGGGGTTGCCATTGAAAATGCCCGGTTGTTTGAAGACGCCAGACGGCGCTCAAGTTGGCTCGAAGCGTGCATGTACGTCATCGGCCGAATGATGGATGACGAACGCAACGTCACTGAAAGCAGCCTGGACATGATTGCGGCCACGGCGTTGGCCGAGTCCGATTCTGCCCTGACCATGATAGGAGTTTCTTCCGATCATGGCCCTGAGCTGTATGTGGCGGCGGCCGCCGGCGAACGGGCCCCCTTCCTTGCCGGCCGTTCCCTTGCTTTGAACTCCCCGAAGATTTTGGAGGTTTTGAGAACCGGCGTACCCACTGTCTTCGAGGACGCCACTGATCTGCTCGGTGCGCAGGACGGAACGGCGTTTGGGCCGATCATTGTCATTGCGTTGGGTCCCCAGGGCCCGAATCAGGGCTTGTTGATCCTGGCGCGCAGCCAAGGATCCGGGAGCTATTCCAAGATTGTGGTGGAGATGAGCGCCGTGTTTGGATCTCACGTCGCCTTGGCTTTGGAACTAGCCAGAACGCACAGACTCCGTGAACAAATCATGGTTTTCACGGATCGGGACCGTATTGCAAGGGACCTGCACGACGTGGTCATTCAGCGCCTCTTCGCTGCAGGGCTGAGCATTCAGAGTTTGCAGCGGTTCATTACGGATGAGACGGCGTCCCAGCGGATCAGGGCTGTCACCACAGAACTTGACGAAACCATTCGGGACTTGCGGAATACCATTTATTCGTTGCGGGTTAGCTCCGGCGAAACTGAGCTGCTGAGTGACCTGATCCTGAGGACAGTTCGCAATGCCGCCAAAACGCTCGCCTTCGCCCCCCGATTGAATTTGGCAGGCCCCATAGACTCTGCGATCTCCGAGGAAACAGCCAAGCATCTGCTAGCGGTGCTGTCCGAAGGGTTGAGCAACGCCGTTCGGCATTCCGACGCGGGGGCGATTGAAGTAGCCGTTGACGTCACAGCCGAACACGTGAGCGTCACTATTGACGACGACGGCATTGGTGTGGGAGATCTGGTTCATCGAAGCGGCCTGCGCAACATTGAACAGCGGGCCCAGATTCTGCACGGAACCTTTGACCTGAAAAGCGGGGAAAATACCGGCACACGGCTGATCTGGAGTGTGCCTGCCACCGATGATCATTGACGGAAGTCAGGGTCCTGCCAGCGTGTTTCGGTAATGAAAATGGCCGCCTGCGTGCGCCGCTCAAAACCCAGTTTTGCCAGCAGCGAGGACACATAATTCTTCACAGTCTTCTCGGCCAGAAACATTTCCCTGCCAATGTCCCGGTTGGTCAATCCGCGGCCAATGAGTTTGAGTACGCGCCCTTCCTGCGGGGTCAGGGCGGAGATCCTAGGGTCCGTCCGTTCGGGTTCGGCCAGGCCCTGAACTACTTTCGCCAAGACGTCGGGGTTGAAAAGCGTTTCACCTTTGGCGGTTCGGCGCAGGGACGAAAGTAGATCTGTGCCGTCAATTTCCTTGAGCACATAGCCGGAGGCTCCAGCCAGCACGGCGCCACGCAGGGCCTGCTCGTCGTCGTAGCTGGTGAGAATCAAGCATTGCAGGGTTGGATCCACCGACCGAACATCACGGCAGACCTCTATGCCCGTGCCATCGGGGAGGCGCGCATCCAACACCGAAACGTCAGGATGGAGGGCGGGGATGCGTCTGGTTGCTTCCAGTGCGGAGCCGGTGGAGCCAATGACATCAAAGCCCTCACCTTCGAGCAGTTCCTTGAGTCCCCGCCTAACAAGTTCGTGATCGTCGAGGATAAAAACGGTGATCGGTGCCGTGCCGGTCTTTTGCGGGTCGGAGGCAACTAGTCCATCCATCGTCGTCGTTTCCCTCCGTAGCTGTTCAGCCAGTTTGTCTTACTCACCATTGGCCAGCAAGGGCACAAAGTCCTCAGGGCGGGCCGAGTCATTTCTGGGCCAGTTGGCGAGGGGGACTGTGCTGCACCTTAGCGCGCCCGCGGGCGGACGAACGCTCACCCCATTTGAGTGCTCGCAATGCGTTGAAAATGGTGGCTAGATCCACCAATTCCTGGCTCAGGGCGCCAGCAACGGCGGGGATCAACCCGGCAGCCGCGAACAGCATTAAACCAAGACTCAACAGTATTCCGATCCAGATGCTCTGTACTGCGATCCGAACCGTATCCTTGCCAATGCGGACGGCGCTGGCCACCTTTGAGAGGTCGTCCACCATGATGACAACATGGGCGGATTCGCTGGCTGCGGTGGCCCCCTTGGCGCCCATGGCAACACCCACATCGGCTGCAGCCAACACGGGGGCGTCATTGATGCCGTCCCCCACCATCATGACAGGCCGTTGGAGAATGCCCCGCACTATCGTGACTTTATCTGCCGGACGGCAGCCGGCACGGACCTGCGAGATTCCCGCCTGGCGGGCGATGTGCTCCGCCGTCGATGCGGCATCACCTGTGACCATCAAAGTATGGGCAACACCCAAGGTGCGCAGTCGGGCAAGTGTTTCAACAGCGTTGTCCCGCAGCGGATCACTCATGATCAGTGCGCCCACGTAGCGAGAATCAGCTCCCACATAGACCGCTAGCTGGCCGCCGGTTAATTCCGGCTCCGGGACCAAGCCGGTGTTTTGGGCGACAAAGGAGCGCTTGCCCACCACCACCCAGTGTTCCCCGACAAGGGCAGAGACTCCGTCGGTTGCATGTTCAGCAGCCTCCTTGGGGCGCGAGAGCGTCAGTCCGTGATCCAGTGCCGCACTGACCACCGACGAGGCCAGGACATGCGATGAGTACTGTTCGGCAGACGCAGCCAGGAACAGTAGCTCTTCGGCGTTGGGATAGCCTGCACCGTTGGTGCTGACCCTTACTTCCTCCAGCGTTGGACGGCCCTGCGTGAGGGTTCCGGTCTTGTCGAAGACAACCGTAGCCACTTTGGCGAGTTGTTCAAGAGTGCCGCCACTTTTGACGATGATTCCATTCCGCGCAGACCTGCTCATGCCACCCAAGAAGGCCACAGGCGCCGCAATGAGCAGCGGGCATGGCGTGGCAACCACCAGCACCTCTGCGAAACGCAGAGCATCTCCGCTAAGAAGCCAGGCAACACCTGCTATCACCAAGGACATCAGCGTAAACGGCACGGCATAGCGGTCTGCCAGGCGGACCACTGGCGCACGGCTGCTGGCCGCGCCCTGCACCAGCGCCACAATGCGGCTGTATTGAGAATCGTCAGCCGTTGCGGTGGCTTCGATCCGGACAGCCACCGGCCCGTTCACGGAACCGCTCAGGACGCCATCGCCCTGACCCAGTTCCACCGGCAGGCTCTCGCCGGTAATGGCCGATTCATCAAAGGACGCCGCGGTTGACAACAGGTGACCGTCGACGGGAACCACTTCGGCGGGCCTGATCAGCAAGACGTCCCCCACCACCACCTCAGTGACGGCAATTTCTTCCAGGTCGCCGCCAGTGCGTTCGCGATGCGCAGACTGAGGGGCGCGGTCCAGCAGCGCGGTCAGTTCCGCTTGAGCTCTGCCGGACGCGTACTTCTCCAAGGCTGTTCCACCGGAGAGCATGAGTACCACGATGAGCGCTGCGAGGTACTCTCCCACCACAATCGTGCTGACGATTGCTGTCACGGCCAGCAGGTCAACACCCCAGCGGCCATGCGCCATGTCACGGATCATGGCTGCGCCTCGTGAAATCGCGGCGCAGCCTGCAAACACACTGGCCAGCAATTGTGCGACTCCGCCCTGGCCCACGCCCAGCAAAATCAGCACCACGCACCCCACTGCAAGGGTGGCTGTGATCATGAGGTGGGTGCGAATGAAGGTCATGGTCACTTTCCGGTTCAGGTGTCGAACACTGATTTCATGGACGGCTTACGGGAGAAGGCTCAAGGACCTGCCCCCGTGGCGTCCTCGTATTTGTGCGGAGCGCCTGCCCTTGAGGTTCGGAACCGTCATTCGGGAGCGGTATGGGGGGCTGTGGCCTGGGCGCTCCACCACTGCGCGGGATCGGCCACAGTGAATCTTCGGCCCGTGATCGACGTTGGGGCAATCCGAATGAACGTGTCCTTGTGTCCTGATTGCCAGGGGAAGAGCATGATCGAAAAACTGGCCAGGACATCCTCCGTTGAGTCGATGCGAACTGCACTGCCCTTGGCCACAACGCTCCAGGCGACGCCGCTGCCCGGGTCGACGCCGTCGGCCTCAAAGGCCACGGGCGTTTCACCGAGGGCCGCCTCCAGTTTGGTCCCGAGACCCGTGCGGAACACCAGCGTTCCGTGGTCCACCGCGTAGTTTATGGGGAAGATGTCGGGATGGTCAGTGACCCAGACCGCCAGTCTCCCCACGGAAACGCCACGAAGCAACGCCCAGCATTCGTGGGCATCTAGTTCCTCGACGGGGGCACTGGCTGGTTTGTTCGTCATGGTCTGAGCCTAGGCTGGCGGGTGCTGTGTCAATAGAGTCCAAAGACCCGCTATTGGCTAGGAGCTCGCCACGAGTGGCAGGAAGCAGGGCAGGCCCGCCCAACGCCGTGACGACGCCAACACCGCCAGCGTGTTTTGCCATGCCTTGAGCCGGTCCCTCTCGGCTGCCGTCAGTTCGCCAGTTCCTCGAACACATGCTGCGACGAGCATCCCTGCAATGCGACAATCTCCGATGCGTTCGGCGCGCGTCACCAAGGGCACCAATTCTCCTGAGCGCAGTTGAACCTCCACGCCGTCATCCAGTAGATCCAACAGCTTTCGGAGCTTTGTCCTGCTGTCATGAAGACCATTGTGGTCACCATGGCTATTTCACTGGACAGCTGAAGAGGGTGATTGCGCAGAATGCCTTGCCGCAGCAGGCCACGATCTGTGGTGGGTCGGTTGAGCGAGGGCTCCACCAGTGCCCTGGCGGTGCGGGCGGGGTCGTCAACGCTGAATGCCAGCACTAGTTTCCCCGGGTGGGAATCTGCAAGGAAAGAAGCCGGCCTCAACGATCATCTTGATCGCGGCTTTGGCTGCCACATCAGCCAGGCGGGTCCGCTCGAAGGCAGGCATGGCGAGAACGTCGCCGTCGTCGATCTTCAGGCCAAAGATTCTTTCGATGGTCAGCAGCCGGGAGGTGGTGGTGGACCAGAAAATTCTCGGCACGTGGATGCTGGGGTGGTTGGCAAAATTGCTCGCAAACCGTTCAGCGTAGCATCCCCCTTGCAGGTAATCGAGTTCGGCCCTAAGTGTTATGGCGAACTCGGTGGCACTAGCCTCAAGGCTGTAGTCAGCCACCGCCACCCAATTCCGGCTTGCCTGGTGGGCCAGGTTTTGAAGGATTTCCAGATCTTCCTGAACGTGGACAACCACCCCCGGCCGGCTCATCAGGGCCCTGATCCAAGCGGAACGGCGGGTACTCATCCCTCAGCAGGAGGGTATAGCTGGCCACTCGATAGATCCATCGGTTGATTCCCATGATGAGATCGAAGAGTTGTCGTTGATAGTGCCCCGTGAATAGGAGCCCGACGGCGGCAATGAGCACCAGAATGCCGAGCAGGGAGAACCCCACCGCACGGCCGTAGCCCGATTGCCAATCACCGCCCTGTCCCCACACGGACCACCCTGCACTGGTCAATAGGGCTACTACCAGCAGGTGGGGGAGTATCAAGAGCCACCACTTGACCAGCACGAGTCCACGGGAAAGCTGAGCGGGATAGTCAACCTCGAAGTCGGCGGGATACTCGGTGGCGGCAAGGGTGAACGGTGGGTACTTGTCTGTGGCCAACGCCGAGTAGGCGTAGAACGCCACCCGCCAGTTCCATCGCAGGACTCCGACATTGAAGTTGAACAGCGCACGCGGGTAGCGGCCGGTGAACAGGATGGCGAAGCCGGCAAGGATTGTGGTGATGACTACGGCGCACCACAGGAAAAACAAGACGATCATGTGCGGCAAGGCCAGAAGCCATTTGACCAGCCACAGACCCCGAGATAGCTGCGGGTCAAGCTGCCCGGTCAGTCTCGCTGGATAGCCTTGCGCGTAGGCAAGCCCCGAGGGGGGCGCACCGCTGCCCGTGACCGGATGGCCAGGCACCGGCCGCGGGGACGACGGGACCCGCCTGCCCAGGCCCACGGCACCCACAGCGATCAAGCCGGCCCCGATCATCAGGGCTGCCACCCCGCCCATCAACAAGGCAGGTGCGATCGCGCCAAACAACTCGGCGAGCAACCCGGCAGCCATGTTGACGGTGACACCCGGGTTGGCATCGGCGTTCATGACCACCATGACCCAATCACCACTGCGCAGGTCCATGGTGACTTCCTGGGTACCGGTTCCGGACGCTTGCACAGTCCAGAAACTCTGCTCCCCGGGCAGCTCGGGTGCCACCTGGCCGGGAACATCGCTGTAGCTCACCCGGAACGGCTGGGTTTCAACGCCGGTGATGACTGTGGTGTGCACACCCCTGAGATAGCTGTCCACCGCCGCCTTGGGGCCAATAGCAATGAACACCTCACCCCCGGGCGCAGCTGACGCAGCACTCAGCCGGATGCTGCCACGGCCGAGGGGAATTTACTCGACCCCAAGCTGGGCCGGGGGAGAGGAGAGCGCATACGAGGTGGTGGTGAATTCACGCCTCTGTGTAGTGAAGTAGCCCTCCGAGCCCTGCTGTGAACTCACCACAGCCGAAGCCACGCCAGCGGTAACCCCGCCGGCCCCCAGCAATGCCAGCAAGGTGCCCAGTACCGGCGCCACTAGAGGCTAAGGTCACCGCTGGCGGGGCTGCTCACGAAAGGTGCCGGAATCCTCCCGCCACCATCAGCACCATAGTCAGGGCGCAGCCGGCCGCCGTCGTGGTTGTGCACCTCATGAAAGGCCATGCCCTGCGGCCCAGGAATCAGCAATTCACTTCCAACTCGGGTGAATCTGTAGTCAACAACGCCACTCACGGCTATTCTTTCGTTCAGGATGCAGCATCCAGATGGATACGAGAACGGAAAAACTGACCATGGCCGTTGAAGACTCACCCACGCTTGAGGACGCCCACGCCGTATCGATGGACGGCCGGCGCTTTCAATTCACGGCACCGGGCGCATCTGCCCTGGAGCCGGGAACCTTTGTCACACTGCGCAACGGAGCGGATGCGGTGCAGCTGGGCCAGGTGGATGAGGCAGCGTTTTCCATGGGCAGCAGCCTGCGTGGTGCGGGGCGGATTCTTGGTTCCATAGCAGTGGATGGTTCATTGGATGTCCGCGGCTCCTTCCGTTTTTCCAGTGCTGCCATTGAGCCTGCGGACGCGGAAACGGTGGAGCTCCTGTACGGTGGCCAGGCCGGCTCGCTGGTGATCGGGCGATACCTGGCCGCCAGCGACATCCCGGCCCGCCTGCTCCCGCACCGCTTCAACCGGCACACGTTCTGGTGCGGGCAGAGCGGTTCAGGCAAGACCTACGCCCTGGGTGTGGTGTTGGAACAGATTCTGATTCACACGGGCCTGCCCATGGTGATATTCGATCCTAATGCCGACTTTGTCCGCCTGCGCGAACCCAGTGACGCAGGTGCGCAGCCGCACGTCCTTGCCGGCCACAACATTCGGATTCTCCGCCCGGGAACGTCGGAGCGGGATTCGCTGCATGTTCGTTTCACCGCATTGTCCCTGCAGTCCAAGGGCGCAGTTCTCCGGCTGCATCCCATCCAGGACCGTGCCGAATACAACGAGCTCATCCACTTGGAACAAAGCGTGGGCGTCCTTGGCCCCGATGAGATTGTGCCCAAGCTACGCGAACGCGAAACCGCTGCAGCGCACGCCCTGGCGGCACGGATCGAAAACCTAAAGGTGACGGACTGGGACGTGTGGGCAGGAGATTTCAGTGCTGTCACCGAGATCGTTCAGTCACGCCCGGACGCAACAGTGCTTGATCTTGGTGGCTTCAGCTACCCCGACGAACCCTTGGTGGTGGCGTTGGCCGTCTTGGAGGATCTGTGGGCCAAGCGTGAACAGCGCCGGCCCATCCTGATAGTGATCGATGAGGCCCACAACTTGTGCTCCGCCGAGCAGGACAGCCCGCTCAATGCGGCTGTTCGGGAGAGGATCATCCAGATCGCCGCCGAAGGCCGCAAATTTGGTTTGTGGCTTCTGCTCTCCACTCAGCGGCCCTCCCGCATCCACCCCAGCATCATCTCCCAGTGCGACAACTTGGCGCTGATGAAGATGACCTCACCCCTGGACCTTGACGAGCTGGCCAGGCTGTTCGGCTTTGTCCCGGCAGCGATGCTGGCCCGGTCGCCCGGGTTCCGTCAGGGCGAAGCACTGTTCGCCGGTGGTTTTGTGCCGGCACCAACCATCGTCACGATGGGCGCCCGGCTCACCAGTGAGGGCGGCGCCGACGTGAAAGTGCCGGGCCGGCCAACCATCCCGCAACCGCCATCACTAGTGCCAACACCAGTACCGTCACGGCAGTAGATTTCATGCCCTGTGTTGCCGCGTCAAACACAGTCAAGGTCACGTCTGCAAGAGGGTGGGCCGGAGCGAGGGACTCGATGGCCAGGCGCCGCCCAAGGGCGATGGCAGCCATGAGAACCACCATGCCCAGGGCCAGGGCGGCAGCGGCCCAGATCAGGGCCAGCGCCGCGCGCCGCGCGAGCAGGACACCCGCGGCAAGAAATACTAGGGCCACCCAGGGCAGCCACACCCCCGCGGCCACGGCGATGCCGTAGATCAATTGCAGGGTGGGCACCGAGTCGTTGCGGGCCAGAACCAGGGTGTGGTCAACGGCAGGAATCTGCGCCGCAAAGCCCCAACCCTGCCCTGCCAGCGCCGCCTTGGCGCCTTCGATGATGGGGCCCAGGGCAATACCGATGGCGCCGTCGGAGCCCGCCGAGACAACCGCCTGGGGATCGTTGCGGAGCGTGGCGACGAGTTGCGAGTGGCTCAGGCGCAAGGACTGGCGCCACAGTTGGGCGAAGGAGTCGGACTCCACGAAAGTGTCCACTGATGAGCGAAGCAGTGACTTGATGCCCTGCGCTGCGGGCCCCTTCAACGATTCAAGCGCCCGGGTTGCGGCTGGCCCCGTCCCCAACCCGATGATGCCATCCACAGCATCGGAGGTGAGCGAGGCAATGTCCACATTGGCGGTGATGACAGTGGAGGTCTGCTCGGCCACCAGGGCTTGGACCCCGGCGTCCTTGGCGAGTGGGCCAAACATGGCCACGAAGGCATCAGTGGTGGTCAGCTGGGCCCCCGCCCACGACGCCACGACGGCGACCGGGGCAAGCAAGGCGCCGATGACGATGAGTGCGCCCGCCAGCACCGGCCAGCCCCGGCTGCTGTGGTGTGTTGCTGCCACGGAAACCCCTTTCATGGCCCAAAATGCGCGGCGGCTATGGGATCACTGCCGCGATGAGTTGCCCGCGCGCCACGGCATCGCTGAACGCTGCAAAGTCGAGCTCATTTTGATCGGCATAGGCCACGGCAAACCGGGCAACGGCCTTATCGAATCGATCGCTCGTGCCCAGGTAGGCGGCAATCGCCACGCGGTCGCCCGTGCGGGCGTGCGCCCGGGCCAGGGTTTCGCCACACAGCTGCGCATACATCATGGCGGCCGAGACTGGCATCCGCTCAACATCGGCTGAGCCTTTCCAATCGTGAAGTTGGCGAACGTAGTAGTCGCGCAACTGCCCGTCGAACGACTCAACCCTCTGCCAGCCCAAGAATATGTCACTTGCGGCCTGCATCAGGCGTTGTCCCCGCACCACCCGTTCGCCGTGGTTCTGGTACTGGCTTGCGGGCAGGTAACGTTCCAGCACGGAGGCCTCGGCCTGCTTGGCCTGCAGGAGGAGGGGATCGTGGTTGTCGCGGCCGCGGAGCAGCATGACCCAGGCTCGGGTGCCCACGCTGCCAACGCCCACAACCTTGCGGGCCATGTCAACAAACGTGAAATCCCGCAGCGGATGGTTCGTGTGGGGCAAGGTTGTCTGATAGGACTCCAAGAGCTCCCGCATGGTCTCCACGGTTTCCTCGCGGGCCCTGTCTGCCGGGGCCAGCTGGGCCAGGGGGACCAGCAGCGGAGGATCCGCTTTGATGCGCAGCTCACCGCTGACAACTTCCACCAGTTTCCCAAAAGCCCGCACGCTGTCCCGGGTGCGGGCCTTGGCAATCACGCCCTCCGTACGCTTGAGAACCCTCTTCGTGGCACGTTTTGCCCTATATTCCTCGCGAAGCCATTCGGTGGCCTGGTCGGCCTCAACCCGGTCATACCAGGCTGTCATCACGGGGGCCTGTGCTGCCGCCCGCATCCGTTCCCGGTAACTACGCACCACAGCACGGTTGATCTTCCGCCGCGTGGAGCCGAGGTAGCCGCGGTGGCGGCCCATCACTTCAAAGCTGGCCGTGAGCCGTTTGACATCCCATTCCCACGGCCCGGGAAGTGTCTCGTCAAAGTCGTTGATGTCGAAAATGAGGTGGCGCTCGGGGCTGGCAAAGAGCCCAAAATTGGAAAGATGGGCATCCCCGCACAGTTGCACGGTGATTGAGGAGTCTGGGGTCCCCGCCAGGTCCATTGCCATGACGGCTGCAGCGCCGCGAAAAAAGGAGAAGGGCGAGGCCAGCATGCGTGCATGCCGGATGGGAACCAGCTCCGGCACCCGGGTAGCTGCCTGCTCGCTGAGAATGGTAACGGGATCGGTGCGCCCGGCCGCTGGCGCCCAGGCCGCGTGCTGTAGCCGGGGCGAGCGCCGTCGGGCCGCACGCCCCAGCTCTGCACGCGCCTGGAAGGCGCCGAACGGTGCTTCCTTGGCAGCCATGCCGGATATGTCCATTCCCGGCTATGTCCGGGCCGGCTGATGAACGCCCAGCATGGCACGGGCCTTGAGATCGGCGAACTCGGCGCCGCTGATGGTGCCGGCGTCCAGCAGGGCCTTGGCCTTGGCAATCTCGTCCGCGGGCGAACCCCCGGCAACGTTGCGCAGATAAGACTCAGTCTCGGAAAGGGACCGCTGCACCTGGCTGGATTGACGCTGGCTCATCCCCTGCCCGCGAGCCACCAGATAGACCAGCGCCGTGAGGATGGGGAAGAAGAGCAACGCCACAATCCAGGCGGCCCGCACCCAGCCGTTGAGGCTGCGGTCGCGGAACAGGTCGCCCAGAATCCAGAACAGAACCATCAAGTAGGAAATGAAGACGTAGCTCCAGAAGAAAAAACCGAGAATGTCCCAGAAGTTCATGCCTGTGGCCCTTTCGCATCAGTGCGCCCGCGGCTTGGGCAGATGGCACGAATGTACAGCCGCACCGGCCCTTCCGGCATCACCCTCGGGGGATGACGTGCGCGGGCATCCTGATCCCTAGGATGCCAGTAACCGAGACAACCGCCGCGCCTCAGGGCGGCCGTGGCTTGCTAGTGCCAGAAAATGGGGTGGATGTTCATGCCGCGACTGCAGGGAACTCTTCCTAGGGGAGTTGTGGTGCCCCAGGGGCTGGCCACGGGGGCCGTGATCGGGGCGGTCTTCGCCCTCCTGGCCGGGTTCGCCGTGACTGTCATCATTGCCGTGGCACAGTTCATCGAGATGTCCCCTCAGTACGCCAGCCAGTTTGGGCAGATTGGCCGGAGCATCACAGCCTGGCTCGGTTCGGTAGGGATTGGCCAGGCGCAGGCCGCTGCCCTGCTGAGCTCCATTGAGCGCACAACATTATTGCCGTGCTCTCAGGTGCCGTGGGCGGCGCTTTCAGCCTCTCCGGCATGGCGGTGATGGTCTTCACCATGATGATCCTCATGTCCGCCGACGCCGTTTACGATCCCACTATCCTGGGCCAAGTGGACGCCAAACAACCCCACTTGGTGGCGGCCCTGGCCCAGTATACGGCGGATGTGCGCCGCTACATGGGGGTGCCGGCCGCGCTGCTGTGGGGGCTGCTGGCGTTCCTGTGCAGCTTCATCCCCAACGCTGGCTACTTTTTCGCCATCATCCCACCGCTCGTCTTCGGTTTCCTGGTGGGCGGCTGGCCCACACTGATAGCCGTCATCGTCATCTACGGCCTGATCAACGCGGTGGTGCAATCGATCATCCAGCCGCGGGTGGTTGGCCAGGCGGTTTCGCTGAGCCAGACCGTCACCTTCTTCTCCGTGCCATTTTGGGCCGTGGTGATCGGGCCCATCGGGGCGATCCTGGCCATACCGTTGACCCTGTTGTGCAAGGCCGTCCTGATCGATGCCGACGACAAAGCCAGGTTTTGGCGTCCGGCACTGGGTGCTACGGGGGAGACCAGAAGCATCAAGAAACGTGACGACCTGCACTCTCAGCGCACCCGGCGTGACGGGCCTGCGCCCCAGGCGGAAAGCGATTCATGACGGCGGCCGGAGCAGCGCAAGGCCCGGCCGGCCGGGCTGTGGGCGGGCGCAAGTCCATTCTGAGGTCCGGATACTGGCTGGTGTTGGTCCTGATTGCCGTCTCCTACGCCTTCTGCGCACGCCAAGACACCCCTGACCCCAGTTCGGTGGCGTTGCTGGTTCAGCTGGCCACGGTGGCCGTGACGCTGTGGGTTGCCGAGGTGAAGCTGGTACATCGCCGGGCCGGCTGGGCAGTGGTGCTGGCGGCCGGTGCGGCGGTGTTGGTGGTGACGGTGCTCGGGACCAAGGGGCACCTGCTGGATGTGCTGCTGTCTGCCGCCTCCGTAGTGGCCTATCTGGTGGCACCCATCGCGATCATCTCGCATGAAGCTCGTAAGGCCCGGGTGGACGCCCAGGTCCTGCTGGCCTCGATCGCCGCCTACATCATGGTGGGCATGTTCTTCACGTTCATCTACAACTTCATTGCTTTGGTGTCTTCGGAGCCAACCTTCAGCAATGGTGGCCCGGACTCCCTGACCAGCCAGCTGTTCTTCTCCTTCACCACCCTGACGACCACCGGATACGGCGACATGGTGCCTGCAGGCGCCACAGTGCAAAGCATCGCCATTGCTGAGGCCATGGCGGGCCAGCTCTTCCTGGTGATAGCCGTTGCGGGCGTAGTATCCGTCTGGCGCCCGTCCGCCAAGGGCTGAGCGTGCACGCTACGGTGGGGGAGGGACAGGGTTGACGGAGACCAGTTCAATGTTCAGGTTTCCAAAGAGCAACAGAATGCCCCGCAGCTTGGCTTGATCCGGCACGGAACCCAGCAGGTGCGTCAGCCCATTCTCACAGCGGCTAACCCGGAAACCGTCGATGAGCGCAACCACGGGCGCGCTGATGGAACCCTTGATGACTATTTCGAAGCTGCTAGTGCCCATGGTTGAGCCCTCCAAGGTTTCCCATCATCATCGCCCAGCCTGCCACGCCCGTCATCACCCGGGGAAGGTGAAGAACGCTCCCGGCTTCGTGCACCGGAGCCCTGCCACGGCGCCGCTATTGCCCCCGGGCATGCCCGGTGACACACTATTCGTGGAATGGGGAGAAATTTATGATCACTGCTTCGGAGCGGCTCGGTGTGAGGCACCTGGTTGACCGGCCAGCATTGTGCACCGCACTCGATGCGGCGCTGGAACGCCGCCTGACACTGATGGTGGCCCCGGCCGGTGCCGGAAAGTCCACCCTCTTGCAGCAATGGTCCGCAGCCACCAGTGACCGTGCCACCTTTGCGTTTCTTGACGTGGAGGCAGCCGATGACAACCCCGCGCACTTCACGCGCCGCTTGCACGCTGCCCTGGCTGCTGCCCAGCAAATAGCTGGCCAAGGCGCCGCGGGCCGTGTGGTCATCGTCATTGACAACGCGCAGCGTTTCACCAATGTGCGCCTTGTTGGTGAGCTGGCAGGGTTGTTGGAGCGGACGCTGCCGAACACGCACCTCGTCCTCTCCTCACGATCGGACCCGCCCATCGCGCTGAGCAAATACCGCCTGAGCGGGCAACTTCTGGAACTGAGGGCGGACGCACTGGCCTTCAATGAGGCGCAGGCCGCGGAGTTGTTGGAGAAAATTATGGGCCGTCCCCTGAGCGCCGCCAACGTTGCCGCCTTGTGCAGGAGAACCGAGGGGTGGGCGGCCGGACTGCAATTGGCGGGCCTGAATCTGCGCGGGGCGCGTGATGCGGATGCGTTCGTGGCCCAGTTTGGCGGCAGCGACCGGCTCGTGGCCGACTATCTCAGCGAGGAGGTGCTGGCGGCCCTGCCCGCCGGCCAACGCCGCCTCCTCCTGCAAATGTCTGCTCTAGAGGACATGTGCGCCGGTCTTGTGGAGGCTGTGACCGGATACGAAAACGCCCAACTGGTCCTGGAACAGCTGCTTCACGACTCCATGTTCCTGATTGAGTTGGACACGCGCCGGGAATGGTTCCGCTTTCACCACCTTTTCCGTGAGCTGCTGCGTTCACGGCTGCGCGCCGAGACCAGGGGTGCCGAACACCGCATCCTACGCCTGGCGGCCGATTGGTACACGGCAGCGGGACCGGACCTATCCGGCGTCGAACACCCTAAGCGGTTCCAAACAAGCGGCGGGGCCCAGGTCTCAGCCCCCAGCCGTGGCGATTTCAGCACGCACACCCCACTCCTGGAACCGCTCACCAGCCGCGAGCTGGAGATCTTGAGGTACCTGCCCACCCGGCTCAGCAACGAGGAACTTGCCGCCCATTGTTTCATCTCGGTGAACACCATCAAGACCCACATGGTCCACATTTACCGCAAGCTTGACGCGGCCAATCGCGACGCCGCCATTGACAGGGCCCGGTCCCTGGGGCTGCTCTAGTGGCTGGGACGGCTCTGAAGGAAACGGGGAACCCTGGAATGAAAAAGTGGCGCGTTGTCATCATTTTGGCGTGTGCACAGTTCGTGATGGTGCTCGATGGCACCGTCATGAACGTGTCCATCTCCACTGTGGTGGCCGATCTTGACACCACAGTGGCCGCGATGCAGGCTGCCATCACCTTCTACACCCTCACCATGGCCTCGGCGATGCTGCTGGGCGCCAAACTTGGTGACATCTGGGGCCGGCGCAGGGCATTCGTCCTTGGCTCATGCATCTATGCTGCCGGCTCACTCATCACAGCGCTGAGCCCCAACGTGCAGATGCTGTTTCTGGGCTGGTCAATTGTTGAGGGGCTGGGGGCCGTGCTGGTGATACCGGCCATCGCCGCCCTGGTGGCGGACAACTATCAAGGGCATGCGCGCATCACGGCCTACGCCATCATTGGCGCCGTGTCTGGGGCGGCTGTGGCGGCCGGGCCGCTTATTGGCGGATTCGTCACCACCTACTTCAGTTGGCGCTACGTGTTTGTCGCCGAGGTGCTCATCATGGCGGCCGTGGTTCTTTCTGCGCGGCTAATCACCGACACCACCGCCCGGCAGGCTGTGCGGGTGGACGTGCCCAGTGTCCTCCTGTCCGCCGCCGGCCTGGTGTTTGTGGTGTTCGGCATGCTGCAGAGCAAGACGTGGGGATGGATCACCCCGCTGGCAACTCCGGAGGTGGGCGGGGTGCCGATTGCGCCGCTTGGCGTTTCGCTGACGGCATGGCTCATGCTGGTTGGTGGCACGCTGATCTACGTCTTTGTCAGGCGGCAGCTCCTTCTGGTCAGCCGTGGCGACTCGCCGCTGGTTCACGTTGAACTGCTCTCGATCAAGCAGCTGCGCAGCGGACTCTCCGTGCTGGGGGCGCAATATTCAGTGACGGCCGGGCTGTTCTTCATGGTGCCGGTCTACCTGCAAATGACACTAGGCCTTGACGCCCTGGAGACCGGGATGAAGATCTTCCCGCTCTCCATTTCACTCATTCTTTTCTCAATGGCCGGAACCAGTTTGTCCCGGGTGTGGTCGCCCCGGCGCATCGTGAGAGTGGGCCAGCTGGTGCTGGTTGTCAGTGCCGCTGTTCTGTTGGGATCGGCGACGGCGGATTTGCGGAGCGGGATCTTCGCGGCCGGGATGTTTTTGGCCGGCACCGGGCTGGGACTGCTGGCCTCCCAGCTGGGCAACGTCAACATGTCCAGCGTCTCGGAGCGGGAGACCAGTGAGGTGGGTGGGCTGCAGGGCGTCTGCCAAAATTTGGGCTCCTCGCTGGGGACAGCGCTGATCGGTTCCATGCTGATTGGCGCCCTGGCCACCTCATTCACGGCCGGTGTTGCCAGCAGCGAGCTGTCACAGACCACCAAACACCTTGTCAGCCAGGAGACCCAGGGCGGCATCACCATTGTGCCGGCGGCCAGCGTGGCCCAGATTGCCGTCAAAGCCGGGCTCGATGCCGGTGACGCCGCCACACTGAGCACCATCTACCGCGATTCGCAGCTGTCCTCGCTCCGTGTTGCGTTCTTTGGCCTGATAGTCATTTCCTTGCTGGCACTGTTCTTCTCCCGCGGAATCCCGGCAGACGTTGCCCGGATACCGCGAGGGAGGGCCGCCAAGGAGCGGAAGAGCTAGGCAGCCCTCCGGGGTGCACCAGCTGCGAACCAGGCAGCAATGACGGCCGTGGTAATCTCGGCTGAGCGCTCGGCGGCGTCGTCCACGTGCGTCAGGAAATCGGCGTCGGACGCCGGGCCGCACAGATCGGAGATGCCCCGGATGGCCAGGAATGGCGCATTGAAAACATGGCAGGTCTGGGCGATGGCGGAGGATTCCATGTCAGTGGAGAGAACGTGCTCAAACAGGGCCTTGAGCACGGCGGAGCGCTCGTGGCCCACAAAGGAGTAACTGGACACCATGAGCCCGTGGTGAACAGTCTCCACCAAACCGCCCGCGGCCGTATTTAGGGTTGTAGCGTCCAGCAGGAACGCCGGCACCGGGTACGACTGAGGCATGCCCGGGACCTGCCCCAACTCATACCCAAAGGCGCGGGCGTCGGCGTCGGCGTTGATGATGGTGGTGCCAATCACCACGTGGCCCACCCGCACGGAATCGCCCAACCCACCGGCACTGCCGGCGCTGATGACCAGGGGTTGGGGTGCGCCGGGCTGATCCTTGTTGGCCAGCAACAACGCGGAGGTTGCGGCTCCCGCGGCGTTGACCAGGCCTATGCCGCCCTGAACAAGGAGCGCCAAGTGGCCGTTGATGACGGCCGTGTGATGGATGGCATTGCCCACCCGCACGGGCTCAGCAACGGAGCTGGCACGCTCTAGGAACGGGGTGATTTCCTCTTCCATGGCCGCAATGATGACTACTTCCACGTGACTCAAGCGGAGACCTGCTCCCAGACGGCACGCTGCGCCAGGAATGCCCGGGCGGCGTCCTGGGCGGCTTCCAGGGAGTGATTCTCTCCCCAGCCGCACTGCACCTCATTGGCCGCCGGGACCTCCGTGGCCTGCAAAACGTCCGTGAGGGTGGCCTCGATGAGCCCAACCACGCCCGTGATGTCCGGTTCGCCCGCAAGGATCAAGTAGTACCCGGTTTGGCAGCCCATGGGGGAGAAATCGATGACGGCCTGGGAATGGTT
The DNA here is from genome assembly GCF_054510895.1 of Arthrobacter sp. HLT1-20. NCBI lineage: Bacteria > Bacillati > Actinomycetota > Actinomycetes > Micrococcales > Micrococcaceae > Arthrobacter > Arthrobacter sp. HLT1-20. The sequence goes on from NZ_JBTNDR010000003.1 coordinate 179,256, forward strand.
CCGCGAGCTTTCGGCGAAGAGGTGCTCCAGCGAATGCACCGCCTTCATGTCCAGGTGGGCCACGTTGGGCTGGGTGAAACGGACGTCATATTTGGTAATAACGTCCCCGTGCGGGAGCACCTTGCGATCGGCAACCCGCACGTACGGAGCTGCCACTGTGCGGTGGTCAAGGTTGAAGGACTCTACGTTCATGCGTGCAGTATTCATGGTTTGGCTTTCATGCGTAGGTGTTGAAAAGAGGGCTTCCCTGGGGCGGATTCACTGCCACTTTTATCCTAGCTGCCGGAGCCCGTCACGGCGCAGGCAGCATTCCCAGAGCAGTACGACGGCGGTCACCGCAGTGGCGCTGGCGCGTCACCGGACGGAAACGGCCCAATCCGTTGCGCCCTGGCCGGCTATTCCTGCCTCCCGCGTTGCCATGATGCCATCACGATGAGAGTTTTTGAGCCGGCAATCATCCCCGTCCGGCGCATGTTGTTGACCACGCGTTGGAGGTCGTTGACGTCCTTCACCCGGAAATGGATGAGCACGTCCGGGTCGCCCGCAATGGTGAAATACTGTTGCGCCTCGGGCACGTTTTCAAGAATTAAACTGAGCTCACTTGTCTCGGTGGATCCGTTCAGCCGGACCTCCGTGAAGGCCTCCAGTGCCCCTGAACGGCCCTCGTCTATCAAGGTGGCGTATCCGCGAATAACACCTGACTTTTCGAGCTTGTCGATGCGGCGCGACACAGGTGCCGGAGAAAGACCCACGCGCTTGGCGATCTCCCTGACCGGCATCCGGGCGTCCCCTCGAAGCAGCTCCAGGATTTCCGTGTCGGTGGTGTCCATGGTTCCCTTTCCTCGTCATTCATGCGTCAGAGCAATCTTCCATGCTCAGATATCCGGTGAAATGATGATATTTCGGCAATATCGGCCAGTTTGTTTCGTTTCTCTAGCTTCACGCCAGCATAGTTGCCATCCTTGCCATTAGGTGACCCGTGCCACTTGTTTAGCGTGGTGGGGCCAAAAGCCCCACCACCGTCGTCACTGTTCCGGCCACGACCGATGGTCCGGCTCAGGTGACCCACTACGCAACCAGGAAAGCCAGAGCAGCCATGATTCAGTCCTCCCTCAGCACCCTGCCGCCCACACCCGGCGTGGGCGACGTTCACAGCCACGCCGTAACCACAGCCAGCCAGTCCCGCTCCGAAACACTCCGAGCCATTGCCCAACGCGTGCTGTGGCTTTCAAGCGCCATAGTGGATGCCGCCAACCGCGGCCGGCCCAACACCACAGGGGTCAAAGTTGGCGGGCACCAGTCGTCGAGTGCCTCGATGGTGGACATCATGGTGTCGCTGTGGTTCCAGGAACTGCGCAACACCGATCGCGTGTCCGTGAAGCCGCATGCCTCCCCGGTCCTGCACGCCATCAACTACCTGCTCGGTGACCTCGACGCAAAGTACCTGACCACCTTGCGGGCCAAGGGTGGACTCCAGTCTTATCCCAGCCGTTTGAAGGACCCCGACACCGTTGACTTTTCCACCGGTTCGGTCGGCATTGGTGCCACCGCCGCGTTGTGGGCTGCCATGTCACACCGTTACCTGGAATCCCATTTTCCTGATGTGCCCAAGGCCAGCCGCTTCATCAGCCTGCTGGGTGACGCCGAATTGGATGAAGGGGCAATCTGGGAGGCCGTGGCCGATCCTGCGGTGGCCAAGATGGGAGAGCTGCTGTGGATCGTTGATCTGAACCGGCAATCCCTGGACCGTGTGGTTCCCGATATTCAGATCCAGCGTCTGCAGGCCATGTTTGCCGGTGCAGGATGGCAAGTCATCACCGTCAAGTGGGGCCGCACCATCAGCGCATTGTTTGACCGCGCAGGAGGAGATGAGTTGCGGGCCCGCCTGGACCAGATGCCCAACGAGGAGTACCAGCGGATGCTGCGTGCCACCTCCGCCGAGGTGGCCCAGCGACTGCTGGCCGGGCAGGCCAGCCCGGCGCTGCACGACCTCGTCATGAGCATTCCCGAAGCGACACTGAACCACGCCATCCGCGACCTGGGCGGGCACGACATTGACCTTTTGCTGGACACCTACAAGAGTGTGGAAACCACCCGCCCCACGGTGATGTTTGCCTACACCATCAAGGGCCGCGGACTGCCAACGGAGGGCCATCCCAACAACCACTCGGTGCTGCTGTCCGGGGAGCAGATGGACCAGCTGGCCGCAAGCACCGGCTCATCGATGGCAGACCCATGGCGAACTTTCGCGGCGGGCTCGGGGGCGGCGCGGTTATGCCAGGAGCGGGCAAGAATTCTGAAGCGGACGCCGGCGCCCCAGGCGCAGCCCGATGTGCTGCCCGCGGAAATAGGGCGCCAGCACAAGGCGCCCATCTCCACTCAGGCTGTTCTGGGTCGCCTGCTGACAGACATTTCCCGGGACGCACCTGCGGCGGCCTCCCGTGTGGTGACGTGCAGCCCCGATGTGGCGTCGTCCACCAACATGGGCGGTTGGATTAATAAGAGCGGTGTGTGGAGCGTTGACGCCAGGCGCGACTGGTTCGCCGATGACAAGGACCGGGTCCTGAAATGGTCCGAAGCCGCCACCGGCCGCCACATTGAGCTGGGGATCGCCGAGGTGAACCTCGTGTGCCTCTTGGGGGAGTTGGGCGCAACGTGGTCCCGCTGGGGTGAGCGGTTGATTCCCCTGGCCACAATCTATGATCCCTTCATTGCCAGGGCGCTGGAACCATGGTCCTACGGCATCTACGCGGGAGGGCAGTCCATCCTGGTGGGAACACCGTCCGGAGTCACGCTGGCCTCCGAGGGCGGAGCCCACCAATCCATCATGACGCCGTCGATCGGGCTCGAGCAGCCCAGTTGCACGGCTTGGGAGCCTGCCTTCGCCCAGGACCTGGAATGGTGCATGCTCCACGCCATGAATCAGGTGGGCGTGCCCGGGGGCACCTCAAGCTATTTCCGGCTCTCAACCCGTCCCATCGATCCGTTGCTGGCGCGCACGCCCCAGGAGCCCGCGCTGCGGGAGCGGCGCCGCAAGCATGCGATCGCTGGCGGGTACAGGATCTCAGCCCACAATCCAGCTCAGGAGCACGTCACCCTTGTGGGTGCGGGGGCCATCATGCCTGAGGTCCTTCAGGCCGCCCAGGTTCTGGCGGGCCAAGGCATCCTGGCAGGTGTCGTGTGCCTGACAAGCGCAGATTTGGTGTTCCGCTCGTGGTCAGCCCGGGGCCGCGCAGCAGCCTCCACTAGCAGTGACATTGCAGAAGTCCTTTTCCCCGCCAGCAGTCCAACACCCCTGGTGACTATCCTGGACGGCCATCCGCACACCCTCTCCTTCCTGGCGGGAATTCGCGGGGACAAGACCCAATCCCTTGGCGTCTCGGAGTTTGGACAGTCCAGTGACGTGGACGACGCCTACCGGATTCACGGCATCGACACCGCCTCCATTGTCGATGCAGCCCTGGCCGTGCTGGGGCGGTAACGGCACCAGGGGATCAAGGGCGGTCCTCGTCAATGAGCCGGGCAACGTGCAAGGTCAGGTAGGTGACTTCATCCTCGCTCAACTCCTCACCCAGCCGGAGTTCCAGGACGTTTTGGAGCCGCAGGGCCGTGGCATAGGCGGCAGGGTAGGAGCCCCTGATGGCACTGCGGAGTTTGCTGGCCTGTTCATCCAGCTGCTTGCCGGAGCTGGCCCGCACAAAGAAGTAGCGCAGATGGGTGATGAACCGGGCGGCATTGACCGTGTCCCGCTCGATGGGCCGCCCGGAGGCCTGCTCAAGGACCTCAAATAGCTGGTTGAAGACACCCGTCATTTGATAGGTGAAGGAAAGGTCGCCACCGGCAAAGGCGGCGTTGACCAGGTGCAGCGCAATCGAGACGGCCTCACCGTCGTCCAGGGGATCGGTCAGGGCCGCGTTGACGTGGTCCAGGATGAGCTGCGCCGCCCGCAACTCGGCCGGGTAGAGGTGTGACACTTCGGCCCGGAGCGGGTACTCAAACTCGATCCCGTCCTGCCGGCGTTTGATGGCAAAGCTGAGGTGGTCCGCGAGGGCAAGCGACAGGGCCGCACTAGTGGGTATGGCCAGCTCCGCACGCCCGGCTTCGATGGCTCGTTCTGCCAGGAGCAGATGCTCGGGCGGGATGGCGGCCACCATGGCGCCAAAATTGTCCGGGTCCCGGCCATCTTCGGGGACAAAGGTGCGCACAATGCTCGCCGGGTCAACGCTCTGTCCGGGTTTCGTCTGAAACCCCAGGCCGCGACCGGTGAGGATCACTTCGCGGCCGGTGCCGGCGTCGTCGCGGGCCAGGACCACATTGTTGTTGAAGATACGCAGGATTTTCACGTCTTTGTATTCCTGATTCAAAAGGTTGGAAGGGCGCCAGGCCCGCGAGCCCGGCGCCCTCATAGGATCAGCGTAGCGTTGCGCCGTTGCTGGCGATCACTTTTTGGTACCAGCCAAAGGACTTCTTCTTGTGCCGGGTGAGCGAGCCGGTGCCGTCGTCGTTCCTGTCCACGTAAATGAAGCCGTAACGCTTGCTCATCTGGGCTGTGGAGGCGCTGACCACGTCGATGCAGCCCCAGGACGTGTATCCCATGACATCGGCGCCGTCGGCAATGGCCTCGCGGACCTGGGCCAGGTGGTCGTTCATATAGCCGATCCGGTAGTCATCCTCCACCGTCGTGACGCCATCAGCCTCCACCAGGACGTCCTTGGCACCAATGCCGTTCTCGACGACGAACAAGGGCTTCTGCCAGCGTTCCCAGTAGTCGTTCATGACAACGCGCAGCCCCTGCGGGTCAATCTGCCAGCCCCACTCCGATGCTTCCAGCGTGGGGTTGGGGACGCCGCCCATGATGTTGCCCGGCCCCGTTTTCTGCCTCGTCGGATCCGCTGTCTCACAGATGCTCATGTAGTAACTGAAGGACACAAAGTCGACAGTGTTTTTGAGGTCCTCGGTGTCCTGCTCCGTGATGTCCAGCTCGATCCCGTTGTCGCGGAAGTAGCGCAGCAGGTACCCCGGGTAGGCGCCGCGGCAGTGAATGTCACCGAAGGCGTAGCTGTCGTGGGCCGTGTGCATGGCCTTGAGCACGTCATCCGGCGACGGCGTGAGTGGGTACACAGGCAGGGCGAGGATCATGCAGCCAATCTTGGCGCCCGGCATGATGTCCCGGGCCAGCCTGGTGGCGCGGGCGGAGGCCACCAGCTCATGGTGGATGGCCTGGTACAGCTCGCGTTCGCTGAGTGCGGCCCGGGGCGTGGGAATAGCCCCGGACATGAAAGGTTCGTGCATGACCGAGTTGATCTCGTTGAACGTGAGCCAGTACTTGACCCGGCTGCCGAAGCGTTCGAAGAGCACCCGGCAGTACCGCTCGTAGAAGGCAATCAGTGCACGGTTGGTCCAGCCGCCGTAGCCGCGGGCAAGATTCAGGGGGGTTTCGTAGTGGCTGATGGTCACCATCGGCTCGATCCCGTGCTTCTCCAGCTCATCCAGCACACGGCTGTAGAAGGCGAGGCCCTCCTCATTGGGAGCCTCGTCGTCGCCGTTGGGGAAGATCCTGCTCCAGGCGATGGAAAAGCGGTAGACCTTGAAGCCCAGCTCGGCGAAGAGGGCAATGTCCTCCTCGTAACGGTTGTAAAAGTCGATGGCCACCTGCTTGAGATTCTCGGGTTTGGGTCCCTCGGTGGGCGGTGTGAGAATGCCCCGGGGCATCACATCCTGGATGGACAGGCCCTTGCCGCCGCTGGCGTAGCCGCCCTCAATTTGGTTGGCTGCCGTGGCGCCGCCCCACAGGAATCCTTGCGGGAATGGGCCGGTGGCGGGTTTGGTGGCTGCGTGCGTCATGCTGCACAGTCCTTTCGAAGCGTGGTTGAGTTGGTGTTTAGAGTTCTATATCCAGGGCGGGGACGCCGTGTGAGAGCTGTCCATCGCCCACGGGGACCACGGCGGCCAGGGCCTTGGTATTGGTGACCACCACAATGGTGGTGTCGCTGAAACCGGCGGCCTTGATTTTGGCGCGGTCCATGGTGGCCAGCAACTGGCCAGCCTCCACACGCTGGCCGCGGGTCACGGCCGGGGTGAACCCCTCACCCCGCATCTTGACTGTGTCGATGCCGATGTGCACCAGCACCTCCACGCCGTCGTCGCTCTTGATGCCGTAGGCGTGACCGGTCTTCATGGCGACCTGGACGGTGCCGGAAACGGGGGAGTAGACGGCGTCTTCATCCGGGATGATGCCCAGCCCGGCACCCATGGCGCCGGAGGCGAAAACCTTGTCCGGCACATCGGCCAGGGGCACGGCTGTTCCCGATACGGGGGCCAGGACCTTGACGCTGCGGGTGGAGGTGGCTGACGGTCCCGCCGCGGGGCCCGCCTGGCCGGGGACACCGGCGTCGGACGGGTGGACGTCAGCGGTTTCACGGGGGCCGAAGAAGAACGTCAGGAGGAAGGCGATGGCAACGGCCACACCGGTGCCAAAGAGCAACACGGCGAAGTTGCCGACTGTGGCGAACGCAGGAAGCCCAATGAGGGACGGGAAAACGAATGCGCTGGCGGCGCTGCCGCCCATGGCCGCGATGGCGCCGCCCACGGCACCTCCGGCGATGCCGAAGTAGAACGGCTTCTTCAGGGGCAGGTTCACGCCATAGATGCCGGGTTCTGTGACGCCGGCCAGGAAGCCGGAGAACGCTGCGGGGGCGGCAACCTCGCGGCGCTTGGCGCTGTGGGAGCGGATGGCCACGGCCAGCATGGCGGCGGACTGGGCCAGGACAGCGGGGACCAGCGGGCCCATCATGATGGAGTAGCCGTCGGTGGCCAGCGAGTTGATCATGACCGGAACCAGACCCCAATGCAGGCCGAACAAGACAAAGACCTGCCAGAAACCGCCCAACAGGGCACCGGCCAGCCAGGGAGAGAAGGCGAAGGCGGCCGTGATCCCGTTGGAAACGGCCTCGGCGAGCAGCACCGTCACAGGTCCCACGGTCAAAAGCGTCAACGGAACCATGAGGACCATGGTCAGCAGCGGGGTCATGAAGTTGCGGATGGCCGACGGCAGGACCTTGAGCAGGAAGCGCTCCAAGTACCCCTGCAGCCAGACGGCCACAATGATGGGGATGACGGAGCTGGTGTAGTTCATGATCACCAGCGGGATTCCTGCGAAGCTGACCGGCGCCCCCGCAGCATTGAGCGCCACGATGGACGGGTACACGAGTGCTCCGGCGATGGCCATGGCGGTGAACTGGTTCGCCTTGAAGCGTTTGGCGGCCGTGATGGCCAGGAACAGTGGGAGGAAGTAGAACAGGGCGTCGGCCGCGGCTGACAGGATCACAAACGTTTGGCTGGTGGGGGAGGCCCAGCCCAGGTTGCTGGCCAGGGCCAGGAAGGCCTTGAACAATCCGGCGCCGGCCAGCGGCCACAGGATGGGGGAGAAGATGGCCGAGACCATCTGGATGAAACGGTTGAACAGGTTGCCCCGCTCGGGGGCGCTTTCCTGTGTGCTGTCCTCGTCGCCGAAGCGGCTGATTTTGCCCAGTTCGGCGAACACCACGGGGACGTCGTTGCCGATGACCACCTGGTACTGGCCGCCGGCCTTCATCACGGTGATGACCCCCGGCAGGCTTTCGACGGCGGCCGTGTTGGCTTTCGTCTCATCCCGCAGCGTGAGCCGCAGGCGTGTTGCGCAGTGGGTGGCCCCCACAATGTTTTCTTCCCCGCCAACACCCTCCAGGATGTCTGCGGCTAATGACCGGTAATTCACGGAAGCCATGGCAGTCCTTTCTGTCCGTTCCGTCTTTCGGGCACAAAAAAAGACCCAAGACATACGTTTTACGTAAGTCTCAGGTCTTGCCTCGTCACCGAGTAACAATCCTTCAGGCTGCTTTGCCTGCTTGGAACAACGTACACGTGATTCGCGTCACCTGCAACTTTTTTCTGCCGCGCCCTCTACGTCAGGCTGGTTGTGAGTCATTCATTTCTTTTGATTGAAGGAGCCAACCATGTCATCAATTACGCAAGGTTATACAAGGGACGAGATTCGTGGGTTGGTCCAT